>JBKQRG010000419.1:0-30936 GCA_052144015.1 Desulfomonilaceae bacterium | reverse complement strand
CAAAGCAATAACTATGAAGGATGGGAAAGAGTAGAAGGCTGGCTGGGGGGGACTTTTTGCAAAAAGTCCCCCCCAGCCAGCCTTCTACTCTTTCCCATCCTTCATAGTTATTGCTTTGCGAGGGCATTCTTCTGCGCAGATGCCGCAGCCCTTGCAGTATTCGATATCTATTTCGAGCGGGAAATCCCTGGTGATCAAGCCGTCAGGGCAATAAACCCAACAGAGGAGGCATGTATCCTTCTGTGAACACTTATCATGATCGATTTGTGGCGTTTGGGATCGCCAGTCGCCAGTTCTACCAGCCTCTCCTTTTGCAGGGACCGATTGTGCAATGATCGTTTTCTTGATTTTTTCAGATGTCATTATCTCCGCCTGAACTTTTTGAACTATGTCTGTTCATATGATCGTCCGTGACGCCGGAGGCGGCACAAAACATTTAAGAGTTTTTGGGGAGGGGTCTGGGGAGCGCTTTTGCAAAAAGGGCCTCCCCGTCCATTCTTCAACGCCTCTCACTCCCCGGCGCATCGATTATTAGGCCGAACTATTTGTGTGTTTTTGTAGGCCAGTTCCAGCGCTTTGAGGTTCCGCTCGAGGGCCGGCCCTTTAAAATTCTTTTGGACCGCTTTGCGGATATTTTCCAAGCTCACCAGATTCGAAGCCGCAGCGATTGGGCCGAGTATCGAAGTGGACACGAGCACGTTCCCTTCGATTATGAGTCCCGCGGTTTCCGAAGAATGGTATGCGTCCGCGACTGCCAGAGTGAAACAGCCGTTTAATCCAAGAGCTTCAGGTGGCAACGCGGAATTGACCACCAGCAGGCCGCCCCGTTTAAGGTTCGCGGTAACATTCACCATCTGTAAAAGATTATCATCCAGGACTACTGCCACATCAGGTGAGAGGACATTGGAAAATGTCCGAACCGGATCTGCGGCGATCCTGGCATGCACGCTGACAGGCGCGCCGCGTCTTTCGGAGAAATAGGTCGGTTTCGCGCTAACGCCTTTGAAACCTTGATAATACGCCGCCTCAGTAAAGATTTTCGCCGCCGTAACCGCGCCCTGACCTCCTCGTCCATGCCATATAATTTCGTATGATTCTGCCATGTGTCTCTCTGGTGACGTGTGGAGTTGAATTTTAAAGTTTAGTGGGAATGGCTGGAATCGTCAACCTGGAAATCGCGCGAAGCAATCAGGCAGTCGTGGTGTGGGCGGGCAGTCTTGCGGTTGCAACAAATGGTAGGGCCGGCATCTTGCCGGTCCTACTGGCAATCCACTTCGGCGAGGGATGGGAGACTGCGCGTGCCCCACGGGCTTTCACTACATTTTCAGTGGCATCGACATAGTGGTAGGGTGAGCTTGGATGTTGGACTCAAGATATGGAACGGAGAAATTCATGAAAATAAATATCGTGTATAAGGAGGAACAAGGATGGTTTGTGGGACATATTCAGGAATATCCTGACTATGAAAGCCAAGGAAAGACTTTGGAGGAATTAAGAGACAATCTGATAGAAGTCTATAATGATATTAGGAAAGGTTTAGTGCCCGATGCAGAACCTTTCCGGATATTGGAAGTAGCAATTTGAAGAAGAGAACTACTTCGAATCATCAATTCTATCGGCTGTGTATTTGTGCGGCACGGCAGTAACCATGATTGGTACAAAAATCCTCACACGGATAAGAGTCAGCCTATTCCAAGACACAAAGAAATTGAAGATGGGTTCGCTAGAAGAATTATTAAGAGACTATCGTAAGTCCGCTTACGAATGGCGCTAACCAGACACCAAGAACCGAAATATCTGACCTCAAATTTCGCGTGGCGGATCGGTTATGCAAAATGTTTCCTGCCCGGAAATGACTCCCCAGCAGAAACCGGATGCGCGGGTATGTTGCCCTATCTCTTGTGGATTTCACTGCACCGGTGGCAATACCAGATCTTTTCTCGGATAAAAAAGAAGATTACTCCCACCCCCAACATTATTGACCCGACATAATATGCGGCGGGGAGCAGATAACGTAAAAACCATGGAGGTTGGTAAAAATTTATCGCAAGGCCATGCAAGGCCATAAGAAGGGCCCCTAGAGCGATCAAACCTAGGCCCGCAGGCGCTGAAAGGATCATACGTGAGGATTTGGCCATTACTCCGCCACAACCGTTACACAATTTTACTTTGCCCATTCGGAGCCTGTCCTGAAATGTATTGAGGTCACTGTCAGGCGGGTCGACGCGCCGCCGAACCCGACCCGAAGGAGCGGCTTCTTTCACGGCAAACAGTTTACCATTATCATGACTGTTTGGTATCGCGGCATCGGGGCGCCGCACCGGTTCCGCGGGCAGAGTAATCGGGGCGAGCCTCTCAAAACGAGGACTGTCCGAGCGAGGTTGTCCAGTCGGTTTTGGGGACGAAGGTTGAAAAGGATCACTAAACTTCACTTTGAATATCCTCTCTCAGTCCGGGCAGGCATCAACATTCTGAGGCTGTGCTCATTATCTGTTGGAGTGGAGCCTACTCTAACGCCGAAATTCAATTTCCACGCGAGGCTTGTCCCACATCACATGGGAATCATAACAGAATCAGAGGCAAAGTCAATCCAGAGTGCAGGTTTTTCTGTGGTTGGTTTTTCCGCCCGACCGTGGGGCCGGGCGGCGATAATCTATGAAAAAGCGGGCCAGGATTATGCGGCGCCCGGTCTAACAAAGAGCAGCAACAGTGCTATGACCAGCGCATAAATGGTCAGCGATTCGATCATGGCCAAACCGATGATCATGGTGGTCATGATCCTGCCGCCGGCTTCGGGGTTCCTCGAAGTTCCCTCGCATGCGCCTCCGATGGCGGTTCCCATGCCTATACCGCTTCCGATTGCACCCAGTCCAATGGCGAGTCCCGCGGCGAGAACCGTGTATTGAATAATTGCGGCTTTAGAATCACCAGCATCGGCTAATGCAATAGTTGCGAACAGGGTGACAGCCAACATTACCAATCCGGCAATAACTACTCTTCTCATTAAATAAAGACCTCCTTGTTATCTGGTATCAGTGAGCCTCTTCCAACGATCCAGCGATGTACATCATG
Source organism: Desulfomonilaceae bacterium (assembly GCA_052144015.1). Classification (GTDB taxonomy): domain Bacteria; phylum Desulfobacterota; class Desulfomonilia; order Desulfomonilales; family Desulfomonilaceae; genus DATJPW01. The sequence goes on along the minus strand of JBKQRG010000419.1, from coordinate 27,864 downwards.
GTCAGCATGATAAACACGAGGGTCTGAATGAAAGAAGTGAACACTTGCAAGAACATCATCGGCAACGGAACCAAAAAAGGAACAAGCATGGTCAGAATGATTATTGCTAGATCCTCACCAAAAATGTTGCCGAAAAGTCGAAAGCTCAAAGACAGGACGCGGCTGAGATGGCCGATAATTTCAATGGGAAGCATGAGAGGAATCAGCCAGGGCACCGGCCCCATAAAATGTTTCACATATTTTGCGCCATGATGCGTTATTCCAACATAGTGCGTCGTCACGAACGAAACAAGCGCCAGAGCCAATGTAGTGTTCAGATTATTGGTGGAAGACTGAAACCACGGCAAGATTCCGATAAGATTGCAGGAAAGAATGAACAGCGCCAAGGACGCGATCAGTGGAAAGTACGGCCTTCCTTTCTCTCCCATGGTCTGAACTACGATGTCCTCCAGCGTGGAGATGACCACCTCCCAAAAGTTTTGAGATCCTTTTGGGACCATCTCGAGCTTGTTTTTCACGAGAACCGCCAGCACAATGAGCACTATCATTACTATCCAGGTGTTGAGAACATTATTCATGTCCGAGTGCCCAACGCCCCATTTATCCCAAAAAGATTGCATTGAATGCAAAAGAGGATTGGCGATGACATCCGTCAATACCGGTGGATGAATATCAGCAGCCATTGATCAGGCCTCCTCAGGTCTTCTATTTGCTATATAGATCAGAGCGAGCATAACAAAGAGCCCGGCAGGAATTACGGATAATCCGATAACCAGACCTATCGGATCCACTTGCGTGAATTGTATGAGACAGTAAAGACCTACTGCCAAGAATACCAGCCGGAAGTAGAAGCCCCCGACTAACGACATCAAAGCTCGGGCTTTATTATGGAATTGCGCTTTACGAACGCTATGAGCCGAAATACATGAATTCAGCAATACCAAAGCTCCGCCCACTCCAAAACCAGCCGCGAATCCAAGAGAAGTAAGCAATAAGAATGCGACCAGTCCCACCAGGTAAACCGCTGCTGAGATGACTAACCAAATTCGAGGAATCTTCTCTAAGTTCATTTATGTCGTTTTTCCTCGTCTTCCCGGAGTTCTTTCCTCACGGCAATCCAAACATTTCGACCTGCAGCGGCTATCCCTAAAAAGAAAAAAATGATGCTTAGGTAGGGAAATGTGCCTAACTTACCATCCAGCCAGTAGCCTATACCAGCTCCTATGAATATGGCCAGAACGATCGAGGCCCCAAGCTGGAGCGCGTCGCCGGCCACTTGCCAGGTGGATGCAATCTTCTTCACAGAAATAACTCGGTTACCAGAAAAACGCCTGTTCTGTCAAGTCAATTGAAGCAGAACCCGGCAGTTGTGGCTATTATTTCACCGCGAAGAGCGTAGAAGGCGCATAGCCAAGTAATGCATTAGAAGGTAGCTTACTGCATGTCAGTAGAGGCAACCGGCCGTTGCCTTTTTTAGGGCTGTCAATCCCGAGAAGTGCAGCATGATTTAAACTGCAAAATATAGTTCCCACAGCGATTCCTCTCTAGGCCCCTGATTCATGAGGCTACACCTTCGGCGCCCGAAACCGGGCAGGTAGGGGGCCTACCGATACTTTGCCCGCATCCCTAAGATGCCGGCCCGCCAATGTTGCAAGTTGACGAAATTCCATTACCAATGCTAAGTTGCAGCGCGGCATCTTCAAAATGGCGGTACGATTTGGACGCAAAGTACACGGGAGTTCCGTAGAAGATCTGACAACTCTTGATAAGTCTGAAGGACCCATAGCCGCATTTTAAACTCATGAGCTTATCTGAAAAATACAATCTGGGGGCCACGGGCAAAATTGTTGAGGCATTCTTGACCTCCAAATTGCCGGTTATTTTCATCATCGCATGCCTGTTATCCGGCTTGGCGGCTCTAGTTCTGACCCCGCGGGAAGAGGAACCTCAGATTGTAGTGCCCATGATAGACGTTATGATTAATTTCCCGGGAGCATCGGCCTCGGAAGTAGAAAACCTCGTCACCATCAATCTGGAGCGCAAACTGTGGGAAATCGACGGCGTGGAATACATATATTCGGCTTCGAAACCCGGTGGGGCGGTTGTTACTGTCCGGTTTTATGTGGGAGAAGACCGTGTAGCGAGCCTGCTGAAAACACATAGCAAGATCATGTCCTATGTGGACCAGGTTCCGCCGGGTGTTACGGGTTGGGTAGTTAGGCCTATTGAAATTGATGACGTCCCCATCGTCACCTTTTCCCTCTACAGCTCGGCGTATTCCGATTATGAACTCAGGCGGGTGGCTGATGAGATCCTCCACCGGATCCAAAGCATTTCTGATACTGGTCGAGCTTACGTTGTAGGTGGTCGAAAACGCCAAATAAAAGTCCTGCTTCAGCCCGAGAAGATGGCCTCGCGTAATGTATCAGTGCTGGAAACTGAAAAAGCCCTGAAAGGGGCCAATCTTAACGTCCGCGCAGGCACAATGGACGTCAAGAATCAGGAAATAATAGTCGATGCAGGCCCGTTCATAAAGTCGGCAGTGGAACTTAAAGATGTGGTGGTCGGCGCAGATCAGGGCAGACCTGTCTATCTCGCTGATGTCGCCGAAGTTCAAGATGGGCCGGAAGAAGTGGAAGCATATACTCGTCTCGTTTTCGGTCCCGGTGCGTCGCGTGATCCGGATACAAAAAACCTCAAAAACGCCGATCAAGCTTCTGTGTTTAATCAAGTCACGATCGCTGTAGCCAAAAAAAAGGGAACAAATGCCGTAAAGGTGTCGGAGGGCCTGATCAGCAGAGTCGATGAACTGAAAAAGGAAGTTATCCCTTCAGACGTAAATATTCTCGTTACGCGGAATTACGGAAAAACTGCGGACGATAAGGTCAACGAGCTGGTAAAACACCTCGGGATTGCTGTCATTAGCATTATAGCGCTGCTCACCGTAATGTTGGGCTGGCGCGAAGCGCTCATAGTAGCTTTAGCTGTTCCCATGACTTTATCTGTGACTCTGCTGGAGAATCTTCTGGTGGGGTACACGATAAATCGAGTCACATTGTTTGCCCTTATACTCTCGCTAGGGCTGCTGGTAGATGACCCCATAGTGGATGTGGAAAATATTCATCGTCATTTTAAGCTTAAGAAACACCCACCTCTTGATGCGACTCTGCTTGCCGTGGATGAGGTGCGTCCTCCTACGATATTGGCAACGCTGGCGGTCATCGCTTCCTTTATTCCTCTATTTTTCATTACAGGTATGATGGGGCCGTACATGCGGCCCATGGCGCTAAACGTTCCGATCGCCATGATTATGTCGCTCGTGATCGCATTTACAGTTACCCCATGGATTACTTACCATGCGCTGAAGAAGGAGTACGAAAAAGATGCGAAACCTTATGATTTCAAAACAGGCGCAATTTATCGACTTTATCGGCGGATAGTGACCCCATTCCTCGATAGCCGATCCCGAAGCTACAAGTTTCTGGCCGGGGTATTAGTGGCTCTGATAGCATCAATTCTTTTGATAGTTCTCAAGCTCGTGCCTGTAAAAATGCTCCCATTCGACAATAAGGGCGAATTCCTCATTGTGCTGGATATGCCCGAAGGTACCACGCTTGAGACGACTGACAGGGTTGCGCGGGACATCGAATCCTATCTTTCCACAGTCAACGAGATCCGAAATGTGGAATCTTATGTCGGGGTCGCTTCGCCTATAGATTTCAACGGCATGGTCCGGCAATATTACCTGAGAAAAGGCAGCAATGTGGCTGATATACGTGTGAATCTCCTGGATAAACACGAGCGTTCTTTTCAGAGTCATCCGCTGGTGCTCAGGATCAGGCCGGATATACAAAAAATTGCAGACAAGCATGCGGCTAACATTAAGATCGTCGAAGTCCCGCCTGGGCCACCCGTTTTTTCGACTGTGGTCGCAGAGGTCTACGGCCCGCCTGGCGCTTCTTATGATGACCTGATAACCCAGTCCGGAAAAGTTCGAAAGATAATGGAATCCACAAAACAAGTTGTAGACGTGGATGATTCGGTTACAGCCCCCCAGAAAAAGTACGATTTTATTGTAGATCGCACCAAGACCGGATTGCATGGGATTGACGAAGACTCCATTGCTCGATCAGCGGAAATCCTCCTGGGAGGCAAGTCGCCGACCATTCTTCACAGCGATTTCGAACGAACACCTCTTGAGGTTAACCTGCGCCTTCCCAGGAATCTGAGGTCCAGACCGGAAGATATGGGGCCTATTCGTGTCAAGGCTGCGGATGGCTCCATGATCCCGTTTAATGAGTTGGGCGAACTCAAGGAAACTACGCTGGATAAAACGATTTTTCGGAAGAATATGCAGCGATTGGTTTTTGTTACTGGCGAAATGGCAGGCCGCAGCCCGGTAAATGCTATACTGGATATAAAATCGTCCCTGGCCGAGAACAAGATACCGGAAGGATTCAAGATCGAGCTGGCGGGAGAAGGTGAGTGGAAGATCACCCTCGAGGTTTTCCGCGACCTTGGCCTGGCCTTTGGCGGAGCGCTCTTACTGATATATATCTTGCTCGTCCAGCAGACCGCTTCCTTTGTCATTCCGCTGGTAATAATGGCGGCCATTCCGCTTACGATGATCGGTATTCTGCCAGGTTTTGCGATTTTGAACCTGCTCTTTGCTCAGAATATCGGCTCGTATCCGGACTCAATATTCTTTACGGCCACCGGTATGATAGGGATGATAGCGCTTGCAGGAATTGTGGTGCGAAATTCGATCATATTGATCGATTTCATCCATGTGAGAACCGCGGCCGGCGCGGGTCTTGAAGATGCTATTGTCGAATCCGGTGCCGTCCGATTCACTCCCATTCTGTTGACGGCGGGAGCCGCCATATTCGGTTCCTGGGTGATAACCCTTGACCCTGTATTTTCCGGCTTGGCCTGGTCCTTTATATTCGGAATATTCGCATCTACGGTGTTTACATTATTGGTAGTACCCATCATTTATTATCTTATCTACGGCGAGAGAGGCAGGCATTTGGACTCTCGAAGAAGAGGGCGTAACCCCAGATAACAAAGGAATTGAAAGCCATGGTTTCACGTAAAGTGTCTCAAAAAGATATTATTCAGGACATGCGATCCGGGATGGATGAGGCGGCGATTCGCAAAAAATACAACCTCTCCCTAAAAGGTCTGCAGACTCTTTACGACAGATTAATCGAAGCCGGTCTCTTGGGGCAAGACCTTAAGACGCGTCCCCGTACGCTCAACCTAGTCGCTATTCTGGCAGATATCCGTAGTGGGATGAGCCGATCAGACCTCCTGAAAAAGTACACACTGACCGAGGAGATGCTTCGGCAAGTCGTCCAGAAGCTCCTCGCAGCCGAAGGGAAAAGGTCTGCGTTTGATGGCCCGGAAACGGTCATAGATGAGCCTGCTGAATTCCTTGCAACTCGTGAACTCGTACGACATGAAGTCGATTTCGACCTGCCCGTGTACGAGGCACAAAGACCCGACATCGTCGGAACGGTAAGGGACGTCTCAGAAGAAGGTATAAGCGTAAAGGGTATCGAGGCTAGCCGGGGGAATATCAAAACCCTGGTCGTGCTTGCCGACCAACTGGGTCAATTCTCTTCCTTTGAATTCAAGGGCTATTGCCGGTGGGCCTTTACCGATTCAGTGGATGGATCTTGCGTGGCCGGATTTGCCATAGAGAAGATATCGAGAAGTGACGCACAGGAACTGAAAAAACTAGTACACCTTATCACAACCAGTGGGTAACGAACAGGCGAGAAAAAGGTTGGCAATCGGCTGGGTTGCTGGGCGATTATTTTTGACAAGGGATCACTAGGTTACTGCTTCCTTGGGGTTTGGGCCGTATCGGTTGGCCCCTGGCGTGATGTCTTGCACCGCAAAGACAATGAAAATGATTAAGCCGATGAGCGGAATAAGACTAATAAATATCCACCAGCCGCTACGATTGGTGTCATGAAGCCTGCGCACTGCCACCGCAAGGCTGGGAATCAGTACGGCTAGACTGTACAAGACCTCGAGCGCACCTTGGCTGCCAATTAGGCCGTCGATGATCGCGAGCACGAGCGCAATGACCAGATTAATCAGAAGAAACATCCAGTATTCCATCCGGCGTGCCCGTCCGCTGAATACCGCATATTTCCTGAGTACTTCGACATACCAGTTCATGTTTTCCCCCCGTTTGTTTGAGTGTGCAAATCCGGCAGATTGGAGTCTTGCGCAATTCACTCGTCATTTCAAGGAATTTTTAGTAAACGATTCACCCCCTGGAGGCTTGCGGAAAGCTTGTCATGTGTTTAGCTAATAAATTAGACTTTGATATCCATGCATCCTGTTAATGAATACTTTGAGTTTGGCAAGAGCAGTTCCGAAAATTTCCTGAAAACAAAGGTGTTTCAGGCTAAGTTCAAATCGAAAGGGCGCCAAAATGATCAGTTCTAGGATTCAAGAAGCATTTAACAAACAACTCAATGCGGAACTCTATTCAGCGTATCTTTACTTGTCCATGGCAGCGTATTTTGAATCCATTAATCTTCGAGGCTTTGCCAACTGGATGCGGTGCCAGGTCCAGGAGGAGATCGTTCATGCAATGAAATTCAATGACTTTATCGTTGAGCGCGGCGGAAGGGTAACGCTTATGCAGATAGAAGGCCCCCCCACAAAATGGGCGTCCCCGCTGAACGCGTTTGAGGAAGCATATCGGCACGAACAGAAGGTGACGGGCCTGATAAACGATCTGGTAAACATTGCGATAGAAGAAAAGGACCATGCATCCAATGCTTTTTTGCAGTGGTTTGTCACTGAACAGGTTGAGGAAGAATCTTCAGCGGACGGCGTTGTCCAAAAACTCAAGCTGGCAGGTGATCACGGGGGCGGAATGTTCATGATCGATCAAGAGTTGGCCGCACGGGTTTTCACGATGCCGGTGGCACAGGGGCAATAAAAGATTCTATTTAAATAATTTATACGGATTCGGCCTTCAAGGAGGATGAAAATGGTAGACGTATGTGATCGATCCATGCAGTGGTTGGCGACCGCTATGGAAAAGGAACAGTCAGGCTGGGATTTCTACAAGAATGCCGCGGAGAAATGTACCACAGCGATGGGCAAAGAGCTGTTCCGGAAGCTCATGGCTGATGAAGGCATACATATGCGTCGTGTTAAGGAGATTTACGATTCGCTGTACAATCGGAAGGTGTGGTCCCAGGACTGGATGGCCTGCAAAACGGAAAATCCGGATCTGCGACAACTCATCCGAGACAGAATCGAAAAATTGGCCCCTCAGGTAAAGCCGGAGTCCGGCGATCTGGATGCTATCGAGACAGGCTTGGGGATGGAACAGGGCTCAATTAGCTTTTACGAAGACCAGCTAAAACTTGCTACTGATCCTCTGGAAAAGGAATTCCTGGACCTCATCCTCCGTGAGGAACGCGGCCATTTTGTTGCTCTGAAAGATCTAAAGCTATTTTTTACCAATCCCGAATCTTGGTATTATGAAAAAGAGCGTCAACACGTGGACGGCGGGTGAGAATTCAATTTCGGCCTTAGCCTGAGGAACAGATACATCACCTTACCCGTGGCACAGTAGGCTAGGAGTAATTTCCTCGTAAGCGGGAATGACGGTGTTTTGCCTAGATGATGGCACCAATGCCTGGATTTTCGTGATTGATTACTGACCGTGAAAAATGGAATCAGCGCTACGCTGATGAACCAGCGGATATCCCCGCGCCCGATCCTTTTCTTGTGCAGCACAACGATTTATTGAAATCCGGCCACGCCTTGGACCTCGCTTGTGGTCGCGGCGGAAACGCGATATTCCTGGCCCAATCCGGGTACGTTGTAGATGCGGCAGATATCAGTGACATTGCTTTGGCAAGACTGCAGGTTTATTCGGAGCAGCGACGGCTTAATATAAACTGCATCCACGCCGACCTGGACTATTTCGAATTGGCAAAAGAATCGTATGACCTGGTGGCAGTATTCTATTTCTTTTCAGAGCGTCTTTTACCCTCCATAAAACAAGCACTCAGACAAAACGGTCTGTTATTTTACGCCACTTATAATGAGAGGCACACTAGTGTGCAGCCGGGCTTTAATCCCGATTACCTTGTAGAACCGCAAGCACTGACTCGTTATTTCATCGATTTTGAGATATTGGTTAATGAACCGGAGGTCGGAGCGAACGGCAATATATCCAGACTTATCGGACGAAAAATCATCTGATTTGTCAAAGTCATCGATGACACGATGTTTGGATTTGAAACGCGCACGCGCAACCCTCCGTTAGCCCGATAGATCAACCTCTTGTTGCCGGCCAGAGCCTTGGAACGAGGACTCTCATTCTTTGGACACCACACGATGATCAGCGCCTTTGATGGAGTAAAAATCGCGGTTGGCGCCCTGAGGGTGATCGTGATGCGTTCTCTCCTCACAATGCTTGGAATAGTCATAGGGGTTGCCGCCGTGATCGTGATGGTTGCTGTGGGCACGGGCGCCCGGGAATTGATTGGAGCGCAGATCCGCTCTATCGGCGGCAATCTCATTCTGGTGATTCCAGGGGCCCCCACGCAAACCGGCGTGCGGCTCGGCGCGGCAACGGTGCACACCTTGAGAGCCTCGGATGCGGAAGCTATAGCAAAGGAACTTCCTGCAGTGAAATTGGCGGCCCCTATCTGGGGTGAGGCGACTCAAGCAGTCTATGGTAATAGAAACTGGCGGACTCGTATTACGGGTACTACGGGCGATTATTTCCCGGTAAGGGAATGGACTATACAGTCCGGCCGATTCTTGAGCCCTGAGGAAGAACACAGGGCCGCCAAAGTTTGTGTAATCGGACAGACAGTACTGGAAAATCTCATGCCGGATACATTTCCATTAGGGAAGCTCTTACGAATCAAAAGCGTGCCTTTCAGCATAATTGGAGTACTCGAAAGAAAAGGGCAATCTCCCAGGGGAGACGATCAAGATGACATTATCTTTGTACCTTTAAAGACAGCACAGAACCGACTTTTTGGGTCTCCCTTCCCGGATGAAATAGGCGCGATTGTCGTACAGGCAAAGGAAATCCCATTGATTCCCGTAGCTGAGAGGCAAAGCGATGAACTGCTGACTCGACGACATAAGATCGGACGATTTCAAGAAAAAGATTTTACAGTCCGTAACCTCACCGAAATCCTCGAAACGGCGGAGAAGACTTTGAATATTTTGACCTCGCTTCTCGGAGCCATAGCAGCAATCTCCCTGCTGGTGGGCGGCATAGGTATTATGAATATTATGCTCGTCTCGGTGACGGAGCGCACCCGCGAGATCGGGATCCGTATGGCGGTGGGGGCAAAATCGTGGGACGTTCTAATCCAATTTTTGATCGAAGCCGTGGTGCTCTCAATCTTAGGCGGACTTATGGGCATTTTTTTGGGAATTGTAGGTTCATATCTATTTTCCGTAACCAGTGGATGGCCTGCCTTGAATAGTATGGATGCGAAACTCGTTGCGCTTCTGTTTTACGCAGCTGTTGGGGTGTTCTTCGGTTTTTATCTCGCATTCAAAGCATCCAAACTTCACCCTATTGAGGCCTTAAGATACGAGTGAATCTTAGTGCTCCTTTTGCGCCTGTCAATTTTCACCGATTCGCTTTTAAGCGACTGAACTGATTCTAACCGGGGATACGTTAGCCTCGCCGGAACCGGGGTCAATGAGCCCTGAACTCGAGTCTTCAATTTGTCGCGTGCCTCGAACTGAATACCAATCCGTGATTCGTTGTATTTTCTTAAATACACGGAAACAGGAATCCAGCCCGCACATTTCTGCTTTGCCGCTCATCCTGAGAACAATTCTTTTATTCAGTCGACCCCAGCACTCGAGGATTGGCGAAAAGATTCGCAGGAATTCAAAAACAGTTTGACATGACTAGACGACTGGTCTATTATTAAGCCTGGAAAGTGAGACAACACTTGCCCAAAATTAGCACCAAAGACAGAATACTCGAGCACGCCGCACAAATCATTCACAAGAAAGGATTCAACAATACAGGCATCCAGGAAATTCTCGAAAGCGCCGGAGTCCCAAAGGGATCATTTTATTTCTATTTTAAGAGCAAGGAAGACCTGGGATTAGCGTTGGTCGACTACTTTGCCGAGGCATTTGGATCGAGATGGCGGTCGATCCTGGGAGACTCTGAAACGAGGTACCTTAAGCGACTTGAAAGATTTTTCGAGGAAGGTCGTATCAGGTACGAGCAAAATGAATGGAAGACCGGGTGTCCCATAGGGAATCTCACTCAGGAAATGGGGATCCTTAATGAAGCATTCCAGGCCAAGCTTAGAGAGGTCTTTAATGGTATGAAGATTGCTATCAAGACTTGCTTGGTGCAGGCTCAAGTTGAGGGTGACGTCTCCCCGGCATTGGATCCCGACGCTACCGCGGATTTCATTCTGAACAGCTGGGAGGGCGCTCTATTGCGGATGAAGGCAGAGGGGCACACTGGACCGCTTGTTCTCTTCCACAAAATGGTTTTTGACCTAGTTTTAAGGACATAGAGATTATGTTTCATTGACGGCGGGTCGCAATGCAACTTGTTTGGATTGAAGTCGACCGGTCTACTAGTCAAACTGGATACGAATCTCGCATCGAAACAGTTGCGAGCACAAAGCCGCTCAATGCGGATTAAAAAGGGAGGAACTGATCATGGCTCTTATTCAAACAATTCCACCGGAAAAGGCTGAAGGCAAGCTGGCAGAACTCTATGCGGAAGTCGAACAGCTCTTCGGAAGAGTTCCTAATAACGTACAACTGTTAGGCGTCAGCCCCGATCTCTTGGAGAGTCAGTTGCAGTTAGTGGCCTATTACAGGGAGCATCCTGCACTGAGGACGCCGCTTCTTGCCATGATACGCATGTTAGTTTCCAAGGCTTGCAAATCGCCCTATTGTCAAAATCTCAACACAGGCTTGTTGATGCAGGCGGGGTTCACGCGGGAACAAATAGAAGCGGCTCAGGCTGATCCCAGCAAGGCCCCATTGCCGGATAAAGAAAAGGACCTTCTCCTATTTGTCTTGAAGGCCACGGACAACCCTCATTCAGTGGTGCAATCGGATGTGGATCGCCTTCGATCTCTAGGCTGGACCGATCTGGACATATTTGATGCCACGGCTCAAGGCGCTCGTATGGTAGGCAACAACATTTTGCTTGATACGTTCAAGGTTGAGATAGATTGAGCTATCCGAAACCGCACTAACGGGCGACACTGATTGTTAGCGAGGGCGCGGTTAGAAACAATTTCAAAATTGACCATAAGTGAACAGTTTCTCTGCCGTGCTCTTGCTTCAGAACAAAACGTAAGCCACTAACCATATGACTTATTTCGTGCATTCCCGGACCCCCTGCGATCTCTCGGTCAAATTGTATTCTTGTCTTGCTCCAAGAAAGTGTTTGCTATAAAGAGAGCACCTGAGATATAAAATTGGGTTTTCAAAAACGTAGCCCCGAAGTTCATTTGATATCTCATACAGATGGATCAACTCGATGGCCGGGAACCCCAGGTTGATGCAATGGTCCACTAAAGACAGAATGTTTAAAATGTAACTGCAAGATATCTGAGGGGTGTTCTCCGAGGCGCCGGGGTCGGAAGAAGCAAATGTATATACTTGGAATATCAGCCTTTTATCATGACAGCGCCGCTTGCTTGGTCAGGGATGGCGTTATTGTCGCGGCGATGCAGCAAGAACGGTTCTCGCGGGTGAAGCACGACCACCGTTTTCCTCATGAATCAGCCGCATGGTGTTTAAAAGAAGCAGGAATCACAGCAAAGGACCTAGATTACGTAGTATTTTACGACAAGCCCATTCTGAAATTTGAGAGGCTTTTGGAAACCTACTTGTCTTTTGCCCCCAAGGGATTGGCATCATTCCTGATGGCTATGCCTCTCTGGTTGAAACAGAAATTGCATATCCCGGACCTGATACGTAAAAGTCTTGGATATGATGGTAAAATCTATTTCCCGGAGCATCACGAAGCCCATGCCGCAGCGGCGTTTTTCCCTTCACCTTTTCAGCGCGCAGCTTTCTTGACCATGGATGGTGTGGGTGAATGGACTACGACGAGCTTTGGGGTCGGCGAAGGTAATAAGGTACGCTTGGATTATGAAATCAAGTTTCCGCATTCCCTGGGACTCCTTTATTCGGCCTTTACCTATTTCACGGGTTTCAAAGTAAATTCCGGAGAATACAAGGTGATGGGCCTTGCCCCATATGGTGAGCCCAAGTACGTGGATGCGATAATGAAGGAGTTGATTGATGTTAAAGAGGACGGTTCCTTCAGGTTGAATATGGATCACTTCACTTATCCCCATGGTCTGACCATGACAGGCCGTAGATTTGAGGAACTCTTCGGCGGTCCCGCCAGAAAACCTGAAAGCAAGCTGACCCAGCGTGAAATGGATTTGGCCAGATCGGTCCAGTTGGTCACGGAAGAAGTGATGATGCGCACGGCGCGCCATATTCACAAATTGACGGGTGAGAAATACCTGTGCCTGGCCGGCGGCGTTGCGCTTAATTGCGTGGGAAATGGACGCATTCTGCGAGAAAGCCCTTTTGAAGATATCTGGATTCAACCGGCCGCTGGTGATGCGGGCGGAGCCTTGGGAGCGGCCTTGTTTGCGTGGCATCAACTCCTCGACAATCCACGGAACGCGGACGATGTTAGTGATTCACAGATTGGCTCATTTCTGGGTCCGTCGTATAGTGATAATGAAATCCAGCAATTCCTTGATTCGCATGGATATCCATACAACCTTGTGGCTGATGGCGATTTGACGGCCGCTGTGGCTGATCTTATCGCACAAGGCAAGGTAGTAGGGTGGTTTCAGGGCAGGATGGAATTCGGTCCTCGAGCGCTGGGGTCACGATCCATCATCGGAGATGCCCGAAATCCGCAGATGCAGGCCCAGATGAACCTGAAGATTAAGTATCGGGAGAGCTTCAGGCCATTTGCCCCCTCAGTTTTGATGGAAGAGGTCGATCGTTTTTTTGAGTTGGATCGTCCTTCGCCGTATATGCTGCTGGTTGCATATGTGGATGAGAACAGAAGGCGGAAAATGTCTACGGACGAGGAACGCCTGTGGGGAATCGACAAATTGAACGTGGTCCGTTCGGAGATCCCGGCCATTACTCATGTTGATTATTCCGCAAGGGTCCAAACAGTCCATAAAGAAACAAATCCGTTGTACCACGAACTTATAAAGAAATTTCAGGAGAAAACTGGCTGTCCGGTGATAGTCAATACATCGTTTAATGTTCGAGGCGAGCCTATCGTGATGAGCCCCGAACACGCTTACTTATGCTTCATGCGTACGGAAATGGACTACCTGGTGCTCGGGCGGTTCATTTTGGATAAGAAGAACCAGCCGGCCTTGAAAGATGACAAAGATTGGAGAAAGGAATACGAACTGGATTAAGGGAATTATACACTGCAATGAATATAATTCATGAAATTAAAGAGGAAATCCGAGCCGCTCAGCGGGAACCATCGAACCGAGATTTGACTATTCTTGCGCTGCTCTTTCTTATTATTCCCGGTCTGATCGGTTTATATCTTGTTTTTTGGAAAGGCTCCGGCGCCGGCTATATATGGATGATCGTAGGCGCCGCTTTGGCCGTATCCAGGCTCATCAGACCACTGTTCAAGACTATTTATAGCCTCTGGCTGGGGTTCTCTGTGGTATTGGGATACTTTATATCCAGGGCGCTCCTTACAATCATTTTTTTTCTAGTATTGACTCCTACCGGATTCATGATGCGGATTGTAGGCAAAGATCCTATGGACAGGAAATGGGACCCAGCGGCCGAATCGTATTGGATAAAACGAGAAGAGGACCCGAATGCGAATTTGGAACGATATGAAAAGCAATTCTGATATAATAACAACATGGTGAACCAGGAGGAATACTAAAATGTCCTTGCTAGGCGAATTCTGGGATTTTTTGAAAATTAGGAAGAAGTTTTGGTTGGCTCCGATATTGATCGTGCTGGTGATATTATCGGCATTTATCATTCTGGCGGCCGCCTCACCGGTTGCAGCGCCGTTCATTTATACTCTCTTTTAATAGCGAGCTTCAGGTCGATCGGGAGGCCAATAAAATGTCCCTGGTGAAAGAACTCTGGGAATTCTTGAAGATGGGAAAAAAGTTCTGGTTGGCTCCGATAATGACGGTGCTGGTGATATTGTCGGCATTCATAATTCTGGCGACAACTTCGCCGGTTTGGGCTCCCTTAATTTATCCGATTTTTTAGAAACCATTGGAGTAGGGGCAGGTTTGAAACCTGCCCGTTTTTAAAAAATCCGACCAAGGGCGGGTTTGAAATCCGCCCTTGGTCTACGCAGCATCCTCCTATGATTTTGGCGGGTTAGGTTATTTTGAGTCAACCTGATGGGTCCGCCCCTACCGTATATCTCACTAATTTGGTAAATAAATCGCAATAGAATTGTGAGCCGACCGGTTCCCGGAGGAGTGAATGGACCGAACTGACAAGTCGCCGGAAGATGTTACACTTAAAGGGCAGAATCATTCAGGTTGGGGACAAAGCATCAAACGTTTTGTATTCATTTGTCTCTACATAGCGTTTCTCGCAGCAGTCGTGGTTGGAGTCCTGTCTGCGCTTGAATATTACGCATACCTTCGCGTGAAGGCATCGCCGGTGGGGCAGGCTTATAAAGATCGCGATATGGACCTTGCGCGGCAGAGTTCTCAAAAAGTCGCGCCGCAATACGGTTATGAACCTACCCCGGGGTTTGCCACCATAAGAAACACGCGGCTGGGAAACTCGTACGAATACATAAACGATCAAAGTTTCAAAGATTTTGAAGACGTTCCCATGGAAAAGCCAGCAGATGAATTCCGAGTGCTGGTATGCGGCGGTTCCGTGGTGTTCGGAAGAGGCCCGGTTCCCCCGGCTGATTCGGTATCCGATTTCTACGAGGTCACATTCCGGTGGAATATACCTCATCTGATGGAAAAGATTCTGAACGCGGATCCCGCCATTCGGGCAAAAATAAACAACAAAAGAGTGCGCGTAATTAACGCCGGGGTCGCCGGATATGTATATCAAAACAATTTTATGCGGTACTTGGCAAAACTCCGTCTTTTTCAACCGGATCTGGTGGTGTCACTCGATGGAGCCAACGAGGTACACACGGTCGCACGGCCGTTAAAGGATTGGAATTACCTTACTGAAGGCCCTTATTATGAAGTGATCACAGACGTGATGGACATGAGCCGACGCGGACTCGTGAATTACATCACCCTATGGCTCAAGAGAAATACCTATTTCTTCACTTGGCTTGCTCTAAAAGGTGGAGAAGGGCCGGGAATACTAATGGAAAATAGAGGCTTCGCTGCTCACCCGCAGGACGCTACCCCGGAGATGATTTCTTACCGGGACCACAATATTCGACAGGTTGCCGATATAGTGGCGATTTTCCATGAAACCTTGAAGACTGACGCAGTTCCACACGTCTTTGCTCTTCAGCCGATGTTCCGTAACTCTAAAAAGAAGCGCACTCCTCTCGAAGAGCGTGTCGAATCGGTTTGCGGAATGGAGAAAATCGGTTTTTATGACGCAGCGCAGACTTATGACGCGCTGGTGGATCAGGTCAAAAAACGGTGCCGTGAATTCAATTTTGAAGTCGTGGATCTCACAGGCATTTTCGACAATGTGTCCGAATGGGTATTCACTGATTGGTGCCATGTGACTAATGGAGGGAATTACATCCTGGCCAAAGAATTGGCGAATCTGGTGAAGCAACGGATCTTCCAATTATCCCTCAGCAAAGATGACACGCTCCAAAATCCACTGGACTCTTACTTCCTGGATTACGCCAAGAATGCGAAGATCCTGATCGACGGCCATCCTGCGGATCGGGGTCTGCAGATTTTGAAAGGCTATCCGGGACAGGAGCTATTGGAAATCCAGCCGGGAAAAGGAAACAAGTCACCGGCGGTTGAAATGGATCTCGGGTCGGTAGTGCCGATATCAAGGTTGAGAATCGTGTGGGGTGATAGAGAGTCGGTTCCGCAGCAATGGAACATGGAAATATCTGAAGACGAGAACAATTGGAACCCGTGGCTTACCGTAACTAAATCGATTACTGATGCTTACGATCAGTGGCCCGGTTTTGAATATTATGCTTCAGAGCAGTCCGCCGCCCGGTACGTTCGTTATGTTCCAATTGGAGAGGCCGCAAACAAGCCGACAAAACTCCGGCAGTTTAGCCTGTTCCGATGATGCACGAATGCCCGTGGTTGACAGCAAGCCCACTTGGACCACTGAAGAAATTCCAGAGTGCGCCAAGAATGTCATCGCGAGGCATGCAGGGTAGCAATCCTACTGTCGTGGCAGATAAACTCCCGTAAACCTCCTTTGCAGCCTGTCTGTTCCAAGATGCAGATAATGACAAGCTGGAGAGCCTGCTCCACAAAAAATTCTGACCTTACGACAAAACCATTTGTCTGAATTTTGAAAATCAGGTATAAAAAGAAGTTTAATATGGTTTCATCGCGGTCCAGGGCCCTTGCCTGCCGTAGGATAGGGAGAACGCAAGATGCATCAGAAACTGAAAACGTGCCGTGGAGCCGCCAAAAGATTCACAGTGCTCAAGAGTGGAAAAATAAAAAGAAAAAAGGCGTATCATAGCCATCTACTCAGCCACAAATCCGTAAAGCAGAAGAGAAATCAGAGGCAAGGGGGCTTTATCGACCCGAGTGACGCAAAACAGATAAGACGCCTATTGCCTTACGCATAAAAATTAGGAGCCAGTCAATGCCTCGAGTAAGATGTTCGCCCGCAAGCAGGGAACGACGAAAAAAGATCCTGAAAGCTGCAAAAGGTTATGTCGGTGGCCGCAGCAGGACCTTAAAACAAGCAAAAGAAACCGTGGAGAGAGCCCTCGTTTATGCATATAGAGACCGGAAGGCACGCAAACGTGATTTTCGCCGCCTATGGATTACAAGAATAAGCGCAGGTGCGAGACTGAACGGTATATCGTACAATCGTTTCATTGAGGGTTTGAAAAAGACCGGGATTGCTTTGGACAGGAAAGTTCTGTCAGATTTAGCGATAAGCGATGCCCCCGGTTTTAGCACGATATGCGGTCAGGCCAAGGCAGCCCTGGAGGCTTGAGGATCCACATGAAACCGGAGTTGGATGGAATCCTTGGATGAATCCGCTCTGGGGTATTTCTAAATATTATTTCTCAGGCGCCACAGCGGTCTTGCGGGACCGCTGTTTTGGTTTATTGAGGCCACATGAAAGAAAAGCTCTATCTGCTCAAAGAAACCACTCTCGCCCGAATTGCCGAGCTGAATGATGCAAAAGCCCTGACTGAGATCAGGACTCGCGTGCTCGGCAGAAAAGGGGATCTGACGACCTTTCTGAGAGGTCTAAAAGACCTGCCGCCGGAAGAACGCTCCCAAATGGGACAGCTTGCCAATCAGATCAAGGCCGAACTTGAACGAGAATTCGATAACAAAGAGGCAGCGCTTCAGGCGGAAGAGGAGCGCCGGAAACTTCTTTCAGAATATGTAGATGTCACGCTTCCGGGCAGGCGAACGATCCTTGGCCGCTCGCATATTTTGAATCGGGTGACCGATGAGTTGATAGAAGTTTTCGCGGGTTTGGGCTTTCAATTGGCCGAAGGGCCGGAAGTAGAGCTCGACTATTATAATTTCGAAGCACTGAATATTCCCAAGGATCATCCCGCGCGAGACATGCAGGACACCTTCTACTTCTCTGATAATGTGGTGCTACGGACCCATACCTCGCCCGTGCAGATAAGAACCATGGAGAACCAAAAGCCGCCCGTGAGGGTTATCTGCCCGGGAAAGGTCTATCGTCGCGACGCGGATATCACCCATTCCCCGATGTTCATGCAGATTGAAGGACTTTGGGTGGATGAAGGGATATCTTTGGCTGATCTCAAGGGTGTGCTGACAGCCTTTGTGCATGAATATTTCGGGCAAGGGCTTGCTCTTCGATTTCGACCGAGCTTTTTTCCTTTTACGGAACCTTCGGCAGAGGTGGATATCCAGTGCGTGATTTGCAGAGGCACCGGCTGTCGAACATGTTCGGGGAGCGGCTGGCTTGAAATCTTAGGTTCCGGAATGCTGGACCCGGAACTGTATCGTTTCGTCAATTATGATCCGGAAATCTATAGCGGGTTTGCTTTTGGGCTAGGAATCGAGCGGGTGGCTATGCTGAAGTACGGGATTCCCGATATTCGTCTCTTTTACGAGAATGACATGAGGTTCCTGAGTCAGTTTTAGTCACAGGGTTTTGAAAAATTTGTGGGCGCCCACGGTTTACACAGTGTTTCGTCGCTCAAGATTTTGTTTCCCTTCTCTCATTCTCTCGCGCCAGGGTAGAGGGTTTGAGGTATCCCGCTTTCGACGGGAGCGGTAGGGTAGAGAACAGTTCATTTGATAATATTGGCGACCGGCACAGAGGTCGGTCTTAACCAGTCCCGGTAGGGCCGGCGCTCCTGCCGGCCATGGGGCATTATCACACACCGGGAATTCAAGAAGAGGTGATGTCCAATGCTCGTCAGCTTAAACTGGCTGAAAGAGTTCGTGAAAATAGATTTATCGGCTGAGGAGATCGCGGAGCTCCTTACTATGGGCGGAATAGAAGTCGAATCCGTCACTCACGTCGGCGCCGGTCTAGAAGGGATCTTCACCGCGAAAATTGAGGAGATAAGCCCTCATCCTTCATCCGATAAACTCAGTCTGGCCCATATCAGCACGGGAACAAAGAAACTTCAGGTTGTTTGCGGCGCGCCCAATATAAGGGTCGATCAAATAGTGCCATATGCCGGGCCCGGAGCAATCCTTCCTTCCGGCGACAGGATCGAGGAGAAACAGATCAAGGGAGTGTCCTCGCCAGGAATGCTCTGCTCGGAAAAAGAGCTGGGCCTGGGTGAGGACGCTTCAGGAATTCTCGAGCTGGACCCAGATACGCCGATCGGGCTCCCGTTGCCACAAGCTCTTCCGTTTGTTGAGGATTTCATTCTAACGACGAGTGTGACCCCCAATCGGGGAGACTGCCTGTCGATCCTGGGAACCGCACGGGAAGTTGCCGCTCTTGCCGATAAGAAATGGGCCTTACCCGAAGTGGGTCTGCAAAAGACTTTCGGAGATATCAACAAAAAGCTTTCCGTGGAAGTTCCGGACGCGGACCTATGCCCGCGTTATGTGGCGACAATGGTGGAAGGGGTCCGGATTGGGCCTTCTCCCTTTGACGCGCGATTGCGTTTGACTCGATCTGGAATGAGGCCGATCTCTAACGTGGTGGATGCCACCAATTTGCTCCTTTTGGAGTGTGGTCAGCCGCTGCACGCCTTTGATTACGAGCTTCTTGACGACCGAAAAATTGTGGTCCGCCGCGCAGATCCCGGGCAGACTTTCGTGACCCTGGATGACGTGGAACGCAAGCTCCCGAATAACGCGTTGATGATTTGTGACGGTCGCAAACCGGTGGCTTTGGCGGGTATCATGGGCGGACTCAATTCCGAAATCAATGCCCAAACACACTCAGTCGTTATCGAGAGCGCGTGTTTTGAACGATTCGGTGTAAGGCGTACATCAAAGGCCATGGGATTATCAACAGAGGCTTCGTATCGCTTTGAACGGGGAGTGGACCCAGTCGGCTCGCTGTGGACTGCGCATCGAGCGGCGGAGCTGATTCAAAAACTGGCGGGCGGAAAGATTCTCTCCGGTCACATTGACGTGTACCCCATTCCTATTGAGCGTGCTCCGGTCCGCGTGCGACCTGCTAAGGTGAGCAGCCTTTTGGGAATATCATTGTCCGAATCCCAAATTACTACCTATTTGAACCGGTTGGGTATCGAAACGGAACCATCAGGTGACGCGCATACCGCTTTGATTGCGCAACCACCCTCGTGGAGATGGGACCTGGAAAGGGAAGCGGATTTCAGCGAAGAAGTGGCTAGAATACACGGTTTTCAGAATATACCTTTATCCATGATCCGGTATACTGCAGCCCCCGATCGCACGCGGCAAAACCATCGCAATATACGCAAAGTAAACGAATTAATGAATGCATCCGGTTTCACAGAGGTAATAACCATGTCCTTTGTGTCCAGCGCGGCCGCGAAGGAATTTATTACGCGCTCTGATGAAAACAAATCTCTTTCTCTTGTGAATCCGCTGAACGAAGACGCTGCCGTGATGAGGACTTCTCTTCTTCCGGGCATTCTGTCCGCGATGAAGCGCAACAAAAGTTTTAGATGTGAGAACCTGAAGCTTTACGAAATCGGGAAAACATTCATTCCTGTGGACAATCAAGAGCTTCCCCGCGAGGATCTACGGTTGGCAGGACTGGTTACGGGGAGCCGATACCCGGAATTGTGGAACCTACCGAAAGAGGAGGAGGTTGATTTTTACGATGTTAAGGGAGCTCTCGAGAATCTTTTTGAGGGGTTGAATATAAGGGATTTGCAATTCACTCCTTCTGATATTTCCTTCCTTCATCCCAATAAATGCGCGGACTTAGTATTGGAAGGGGAGAAAATAGGTTTCTTAGGAGAACTGGCGCCGTTCAAAGTTCGAGAACTCGATTTGAATGTAAACCTTTACGTTTTCGAGATTCTCCTGGAGCCTCTGTTCATTCGAATCCGCAAGGAGACGGTTTTTAGGGCGATCCCTCGCTACCCCTTTATAGAAAGGGATTTATCATTCATCGTTGAAGAAAAATGTTCAGGAGAAAGAATTAAACAGTTGATTTCACGTTTGGGCCATGATATTATTGCGTCCGTGATCCTGTTCGATATTTATCGAGGAGAATCGATTCCGGAGGGTGAGAAAAGTGTTGCTCTCCGGATACGATACCAATCTGAGGATCGGACTCTGACCGACGAGGAAGTCCAGGAGGTCCATTCTCAGGTGGCGGCAATTCTGATTAAGGAATTGGGCTCCACCATGAGAGAGTAAAGACCGGGTTAGGCCGATTCGGCAATCAGGTCTGTCCTTCAGGGCCGAAGAATCCGATCGACGGGATTCTTATTCGAGGGGTGGTCGTATTATGACTATCGCGATTCCGGAAAAACAGTATTTCAAGATCGGCGAAGTCAGTGAAATTCTCAATGTGGAGCCGTATGTTCTGAGGTATTGGGAGTCGGAATTCAAGATTCTCAAACCCACGCGAACGAGAGCGCGGCAGCGTCTATATCACAAACGAGACCTGGAACTCCTCATGGAGATCAAACATCTCCTTTACGATGAGAAGTTCACTATCGCTGGCGCGAAAAAACGTCTCCAGGAGATGAAGAAGCAATCTGCTGCGGACAAAAAAGCCAAAAAAAGCGGCAGGATAGCCAAGGCACGAGAAGAATTTGAGGCCGCAGAGGCACGGATGGAAAATCTGGCTGCTGCAGATCCATCGGATTACCGGGAGATTCTAATTGAAATCAAAAGGGAATTAAAAGAATTGAGAGGTCTCCTGGAAGGCTAGTGGCGTCGTTCGGTTCTTGGTATTATAATTAGTAAAACTGAAGCGGAGTAATATTAATGAGCACACCTATGCATTGCCCAGGCTTTCAGGCACACAAGAATTTGTCGTCATTTACTTGTAAGTGCCCTAATTGTGGAAAAGAGAAGGAAATATTCTCTGACGAATTCGATCGGCCTCACACCTGTTCTGGTTGCAACCAACCTATAGATTTCAAAGTGTGTTCAATCGAAGCGGGCGCCGGCCAGCTTAAGTAAACAATAGGCCGAATTCTATTACCGCCAATATCCGTTATTATTTAGCCGGTTTCACCAGCAGGTGCCGGTCACTTCCCGTGATGCCAGGCCCATAACTGCCGGGGCATTTGAGCTTTAGTGAGCTCGAGCTTCCGGACTCGTTTAATCAGATTTCATTAAAAATATTAATGAAACGCTCGCCTCTATGAAATTCATTCCTGAATAATCCGAAAGATGCGCACGCGGGTGAAAGCAGAATCACTTCGCCCGGAACCGCTTCGTCCAGAAGTCTGTAAACTGCATCCCGAAGATTGTCGAATCTACCTACCACTTTTGTCTTGCCACCCTCAGCTACAATGTTCTCGTAGAGTGATTCAGTGGCCTCTCCTTCCAAAAGAGCTATTTTTTCAGCCCTGGATACCGCACTACGGGCGAAGGGTTGGAGATCCAGCTTCTTGTCCGCTCCACCCGCTATGAGCAGAATACGTTTTCCTTCCAGGGCGCGGAGGGCGGCACAACCTGAAACCGGCGTGGTGCTGGTGGAATCATTGATAAAACCCACACCTCTTTTTTCACCTAACCACTGTAGACGGTGCTCAACCCCATTGAAGCTCTCCACGGCTTTACGAACAATCGTTCCCGGAATTTCGAGCATTTGAGTTAATTTTATAGCCGCTGATATGTTCTCCAGATTGTGAATCCCCAATAGCTTGATGTCCCAGTCCGAGGGCACTTCCTCAATCCTGAAGAAATCCTTATGCGCAGGCGCTTCTGAGGCTAGTCGGGCCGTCTCCGGTTGATCGCCGTTGAATATGCAGAAATCATTGTCCTTCTGATAAAGGTAAATCGCCTTCTTATCCTCAAGATACTCCTGCATCCCGTTGTATCGATTCAGGTGATCAGGATAAATATTGGTAAAAACAGATGCATTAGGTGACAGACCGGCGTCATGGAATCCCTGTAATTGCCAGCTTGAAAGCTCCAGGACCACGGTATCATCCCTGCCTGCTTTGCCCAGCAGGGGAAGCGTGGCACGACCCATTAGATTTCCGCCCAAGAAAACTCCCGACCATGCCGAGGAAACAATGTTGTGGATAAGCATAGTGGTTGTGGTTTTCCCTCGAGTCCCTGTTATGCCGACTACTCTTCCTTCAAAATGCTTACAAAATAAACTTTCGTCCATTTCTACAGGTACGCCGTGCTCTGTCGCCATTTTCAAAAAAGGGGATGAACTCGGCACATCTGCGTTTCGGAGAATCATGTCAGCTTTGATAAAATCTTCAGGATCATGACCTCCTAATTTGAGTTTTACAGGGAGGCCTTCAAGCTGTTTTAGGGAAGACTCAAGCTGGTTTGCGTCCTTCAAGTCCGTAACGGTCACGTCCGCGCCGGATTGCGCCAGGAACACGGTATCCAGCAGACCGCGACCGAGCAGTCCCAGGCCCATAACAGTGATTCTCTTGCCTTCAAATAATGTGCGGGGGTTAAGCATCATAGCTCTGACAGGATAAGAGGGCCATCATCTGTAATAGCGACGGAATGTTCGAAATGAGCGGAGAGTTTCCCATCCGCGGTTACAACAGTCCATTCGTCGTCCATGAGTTTGACGCGCCACGTGCCTTCGTTCACCATAGGTTCCAACGCGAGCACCATTCCCACTTGCAACCGCGGGTTCCACCCCGTCCCTTTATAATTCGGGATTTGCGGCGCTTCGTGCATATTTCTGCCTATGCCGTGCCCGACGAAATCACGCACAACCGAAAACCCGTTGGATTCCACGTGTTCTTGGATTGCGCCGGAAACATCATATAGCCGATTCCCGGCTATGCATTCTTTTATTCCTTTGCTCAGGGATTCACGTGTCACCCTCAGAAGTTTTTCTGCCTCAGCCGATATAGTCCCTATGGGATAGGTTCTTGCCGCATCCCCTACATAGCCGTTATGTACAACGCCCACATCGACACCGACGATATCGCCTTCTTTAAGCACACGATTTCCCGGGATACCGTGAACAACTTCGTCATTCACCGACGAGCAGACAGACGCGGGGTAAGGCTTCTGATTTCGCATCCTGTAGCCCTTAAATGCAGCTTTAGCACCGGCCTTTCGGATAAGCTTATCGGCTACTTTGTCGAGTTCTTCAGTCGTGATACCGGGTCGGACCATCTCTTCGATTTGCAGGAGGATCTCCGCGACAATGAGATTCGCTTCCCGCATTATGGCTATTTCACGAGGTGTTTTTAATATGATTGAACCGGATTTCAATGATTCTCCCTATACAATATTATCCATGCGATCTTTACTGTACTAATAATACATACCAGAATTCTCGGCATTATTGTTGGGTGAATTTGTTGCCAATATCATAATCGCGGGACCCCTCAGTTACAGGCGGCCAAAGAATGTCATTGCGAGCGGAGCGAAGCAATCTCGCGGCTTTGGAGATTGCTTCGTCGTTTCACTCCTCGCAATGACAAATCCACGCCCCTCCTAACTGAGGCGTTACATAATCGCTTAGAATCAGCTTGACACCGCAATTGTGCATATCTCTGTTGCCAGGACATTGCCTGCGCCCTTGACTCCCACGAGGGCCACTATCGGGCCCGCGTGAGGTATCCGGCGTTTTCCCTGTTCTTAAGAGCCGCCGATGATCGGTAGGGACCGGACTCCGTACTGGTTCCGTTGTCCTTCCCGGCCTGAAGCCGTGCCGCATTATCTACACCAGCGTATTTGACGGCTTGCGTTTCTGTGGTAAATTCTATTCAAGAATGCAGGAGGCGCCGGGCAATGATTGAATCTACTGAAACTTGTGCACGAGATGATATTCAGTCCGCCCTGGATCGAGCCGTAAGTAATAAAGAACGCTTAAGGGTTGTCTCCGAATGCCGCGAGATCGCCGCGGTTATTCCGTTCGAGGATCTGGAATTACTCGAGGAACTGGAAGACCGATTGGATGTCCTGGAGGCCCTTGATGCAATTGCAGAAGCGGAGCGGGAAGGGGGTACCATACCGTGGCAACAATTCAAGAAACAATTAGGTCTGTAATAGACAACTATGGAATACGCAATTCTGATCCTGCCAAGAGCTCAAACCTAGATTTCAGCCCTTCTTCTCCAAACCAGACAACGAATCGCCGACGCTATTGATTCCCTTGAAAAGACCCAGCGGCCCTCGGGTGTGAAGAAATTGAGGTAACCAGCCGCCGAGGCACGGAAGCAACCGCAAGGGCAGCTTGCAGGCGAACCGTTTCGCTGCGATATCAGGTGCTGTTCGTCGAAAGCTTTAGATAAGAAACGAATGCAGAACAGGCCACGAGCATGAACTTTGCGTCCGCATAAGTGATGTTTGGTTCGTCAATAAGGGAGTGCCGTATCCCTGACTCATGACTTGTATATCCATACAGCTGCTTGAATGCGCCGGAAAGCGCGGGATGAAGATTCTTAATCTTCTTCAGCGCATCACCCAACGTCGCAGACGGGTCCCCAGAAACCAGACGACATGCAGCCTCAACTGCGGAAATCGATTCCTTTATGGAATTACGGTAATCCGGCGATTCTCTGTCACTTAGCATTCTTAGAGCGGCTTCAAGGTGCGTACGAATCGGCTTGTCAGGATGATCAAGGGCCTCCTCAATCGTTTTGATTTCCTGTTGATCGGTGATTTCAGCAATCTCTTCACCTACAAAACGATAAGCAGCATTCTGCTCTTCAAGGACTGCATTAACCAATTCTCGAATTTTCTGGTTCAGCAAGTTGCCTTGGTCCAACGACATGGCCTCCACAAAATCATATACTCCGAACCATTCACATTTGAAAAAGTAGTCTTTGAGTATACTGTATGAGCCATTTCCCCCACGGAAACTTGAAGGAAGGTTATCAAGATCCTTATTAAAGAAGTGCATCCACAGACGCCTAACCATTTGATCGATTCGGTCGCTGATTTCGGGGTCGGCAACCCACGGGAGGCCCCGCCTCTGGTAGTGATCCCAAATCGTCGGCTTTAGTGTATTCCAGAGCTTTGTTCGTAACGACTCATCGACTGCTTCCCGCTGGAATGCATGCTCTAGGGGCGAGTAACCGTATCGCTGTGAGAACTTTGGCATCATTTCTTCCCGTACGCCTAAGGGGCTGCGCATCGGCCGCCTCTGTCTTGCACGCGATCGCTCAGCGGACAAGCGACGATATTCTCACCGCTGTACTGCTGGCGTAACCGGACCACCGGCAAATCTACTCCACCTGAAGGCGCGACGCAAGCACGAGACCAATCAGAACTCGCAGTAAGGGTCGGCCGCAACGCTTTGTTAGTCCGCCGCATTTGAGGATTTACATGAAGTCACGGCAGTAGCACCAAGTTTAGCCGCATCAGCTCCTCAGGACGATCTTTGGATTTACCTGATTCTCTGCTGTTGTTGCTGTTGTCGCTGTTGTTGTAGAATTTTTTCCTGTAAGAATTGATTGTTCTTTTGCTGCTGTAGCCGCAGTTCTTGAACCGAACGTTGTTTTGAGAGAAGGTCCTGTGTAAAGGACAATACATTTTCCATCGTAATAGTGTTGTTATTTGCATTGCTTTCTGAATAGCCGATCTGAACAACATTCGTTTTCGCGTCCAGATCCCTGAAGTACCCGAAATAGCGTAGATCAACCCCTTCCGCTAGGAGCGACTTAACGATTCGCTCGGCAACCTTGCTCGAAACCTCACGGCCAACCCAAACTGCATTGGTGGGGTCCGTTCCTAAACTGGTCTCGATAGCGTAGGATATCCCGGCGGTTGAGAGGGCTTTTCTTACCTTTCCCTGGTCTGCGGGCCTCTCGAAATAGATGACATTCAGGCTGGTATCGCCTTCCCGAAACACCTTGGCTGTGCCATCTCCCCGCACTGACTCTGCTCCTGACTGCGCTATTTGTTGCGTGAACGATGATGTCGACACCGGAACATGACGCGGGATCTCATTGGCATGGGCTATTGGAGACAGAAAGCGTTGAAGCCAAGACGATATATTCTTTCTTTCTTCGGTGCACGTATTCTTAGCAATCTTGTAGCGCACAAGACCTTCCTCATCCTTGCTCTCGATAGGCTGAAGATCGTAAGTGCTATCGGCTTCTCCCTTAAAAGGGATAATGAGACGGTATTTTATATCTGACAATTCTGTCGTGCCATCCGGCTTCATCAAAGTGCGCCCTTCTTTAATTATCACCCTAAATTCGTATCCTTTCTCTAGCTTAACTGGACTGACAGTTACGAGGTCGACATGATATGAATCTCCTTCGGTATCATGTTCCACGTTGTGCCTGTACAGCCGAGGGACTGACTCCGTAAGCGCAAGACTATGATTCTTAGCAAGATTATCTATGCGCATTGTATATGCGTAAATAGGTCTTCCGATACCAGAAAATAGAAGTGAAGCCCATGCCATGAACAGGATGCCGCAAACCGCAATCAAAAGGCAGATCCAACGGTTCTTGTCGAGAATAATTAACGCAAAGGCGAGAACTACAAGAAAAACGCCGAAAAAGAAAGGGCCGTAGTTATTTGCAGTTGAGGCCCACTCATTCACATGGTCGAACATTTGTACGAGGTCGCTACCCGAACTTTCTGCTGCCATTTTCTTTGCTCCTTTCTTCGTAGAGTAAGTCGGCGGGTTTGATACGATCCAGCATGGATCCAGCAGGCACAATAATGATTAGATATCATGAGATGGAGATGCGTTTTCCTGTCGGCAGAAGATGCCATTGCGCAGCATCTTCCGTCACCGATAACTATCGAGCTAGCAACGTGTTGAATTGAGATCCCCCCTTTTCATGTCGTGTTATAGGGTCCGTATGATAACTGCCTGGATTGCCTGATGGCCCGTCAAAAAGCCTACGAGCGCCCGCCGGCCCAGGGGATAAGTAGGTGTGTATAGATCATTATCGCTTGGTCATAGCCGGGGAGTCTCTGGACCTCGCAAGATATTATACCCCTTTTGGGGCCTGATCCTTACCCACAACCGGGGTTGCTGGACACCGGAGGTGTTTGAGGATGTGGGACGACGAAGGGAGCCATGAATTGATAGACGCCGGCGATGTCGTCGAGCCGCTGAAGGCCGAGCCAGAGG
>JBKQRG010000418.1:0-6934 GCA_052144015.1 Desulfomonilaceae bacterium | reverse complement strand
CGTGAAGGGCGATTTACCAGAGGAAAATTAGGCGGCAGACACGTTCGTTATTACAGAGTCACCCATTAAGAGGCCCTCTGTCAAGGAAAACACTTCTCCTGGCGAGGAAACAATTATTGTTGCCCTGCTGAGGTACGGCAATGTTGCGTACCTTCTTCGCCTTTGCCTGTATCCAGGTGGTGTCAATGGATCTAGCCTGCAGATCTTCACCGCGACTGGTCATTCGCTGTCACGCGTGACAGCTATAAAGCCTCTTATTTTATTATCAGGTCTGCTCTTGGCTCTGAAACATGAGTCAAGATCAGACTCGACCCCACCGAAGACCTGACCCCACCGATCCAACCGATGATATTGGAAGAGATCACTAACTTGGTGGATTAGTAATAACAAATTTCGCCGTTTTGGCTCACGTATTGATCTTCAATGTGTGTCTTCCTTTGAGGCAGTTTGCGCTGTTGCATTTGTCGATCCAAACGCATAACCCACTATAGTACCCAAAATACCCATAGCCGCCATTAAAGCCTTTTCGTTTATCATTCCTAGTACGCAAGCGAATACGGCCACAATGACGATACTGAGTATCCGCACATTGTAAGGACCAAAACCTGGCTTCATACGGGCGAAGACCCCTATTAAAGTTATTACTCCAAGTCCAGCAATAACGTAGACATAGAGCATGTATACTTCCATGTTCACCTCTCGATGTGTTATGGTTATGGGGTCACCCATTAAGAGGTCCTCTGTCAAGGAAAACACTTCTCCTGGCGAGGAAACAACTATTGGCTCCCTGCTGAGGTACAACCGTGTTGCGTACCTTCTTCGCCTTTGCCTGTATCCAGGTGGTGTCGGTGGATCTGCGGTGCAGATCTTCACAGCGACTGGTCATTCGCCGTCATCCGTGACAGGTACAAAGCCTCTTATGCCATTATCAGGTCTGCTCTTGGCTCTGAAACATGAGTCAAAAGCAGACTCGGCCCCTCAGTTTGATTCTTCACAAATTACTGCTATATCACAACTCTGATGGCGATTAATTAGCGTTCTTTTCCCCTCTGTCCTGCGGTCCCTAACAATGTGGAAAACATCTTCACGATCTGTGTAATTAATCTCAAGGACCGACCAGCGAAGCGCTCGCAGGCATCGCCAATTTGTGCTTCGGATTTGAAGATGGCCTAGTCCACAATCAAAAGGTTGATTCTGGAGGAAGTCCCACACTCTGGGCACCTATGATCCTTTGAGTGGGTCTTAATTGCATGGCTTGACCCAATTTTTCCTTTTCAATTGCTACCCGGAATCCGGTGGGTAACCCCTCAGAAGCACAATAAAGGTAGACATTCTGCGCGATGCAACCCGTATCTATTGCGGTCAAGAACATCGCTCTCGTTTCTTCCACATCAGTTTTCGCCAAATCGGAAATATAGACGAGGTGAATCGGAGCAGCTTTGAACCGTTCTACTTGTGTGTAGGTTAACGAACGGAAGTCTCCTGATAAGACCGGCATGAGAGCATTCTTTTTCGGATCGTACAGGTATACTCCCTGTTTCATCGCGACATAGAGATCTATCTCCTGCCAATTTCGAGCGCTCGGAGCAGTCCGTCTTCCCGAATCAGGGCGATTTATGCCCCACGCAGCCCAAAGCAAGTTTGAGAGTGTCTGTGCGGACAGGTCACCGCCATATTCACGCGTAGTCTTTCTTTCTTTGAGGGCCTGAGCCAAAGATTTACTTGGATCCAGCTTGGGTTCGGGTAATTGAATAGGCTTCAGTTCCTGGCCGAAACCGGACAGAGCAAAACACCCCACGCAAACGAGACAGACTACAATTATGGTCAACCTCCGGGATTTCATCGTATCTCACTCCTCATATTAGACTTTTTCAAATCCTTATATGCACCCCACCTTTTACCGTACAACGGAATTGTACAGCGGTCAAACCTCGTTACGGGGTCACCCATTAAGAGGCCCTCTGTCAAGGAAAACACTTCTCCTGGCGAGGAAACAATTATTGTTGCCCTGCTGAGGTACGGTCCTGTTGCGTACCTTCTTCGCCTTTGCCAATATGTTTCTCAGGTGGTGTCAATGGATCTAGCCTGCAGATCTTCACCGCACTGGTCATTCGCCGTTACCCGCGACACCTATAAAGCCTCTTATCTCATTATCAGGTCTGCTCTAGGTTCTGAAACATGAGTCAAGAGCAGACTTGACCCCACAACAGACCCCACAACAGACCCCACAACAGATCCTCATCTGATAGGAAGCGATGGGTCAAAGAGATACCTGTTGATGACTTTAGTCTCTCCAATAAGCCCATTGTTTCCTCGCGAGTGTCGGGAGAGACGGCGAGTACAGTGATGCCCTTAAGAGTAGAAAGCTTCAGGCGTTCAAGTTGGAGCAACTGCTCCCTGCAGTACGGTCACCAGTGCCCTCTGTAGAAAACGAGAAGGACTGGCGAGACTCCTCGATACTCGGCCAGAGTCACGCTTTTCCCGTGCAGATCCGGCAGATCGATTGGGGGAGGTGACTGAGCAGCGGCTACCCCCGACGACTCACAAACCGTCAGAATTGCCACAAGAGTAAGCACCGCCAGAACGATACGCAGAGTTTCAGGTCCCCTCGGATGTGGGCTAGGCCCACCACCGCCTCGTCGGGGGTCAGCACCACCGTTTTTTACCATATGATCCAGCCCTGTGCAGATTGCCGACACCGAGCGCCGACCTCCAACAATCAAAGAGTGCTGCGATGATGCGGTAATTCTTCTCATCATTCCCTCCGATGGTAATTGATGGACTACTCGTAGCTTTATCCCACCTGGACGATGAGGTTCCTGCCCTCTTGCACTACTTTGCCAGACTCTTTGAGGGCTTTAATTGCTCGCGTTATGCTCACCCTGTGGGCACCCACGAGAAAACTTAGGTCCTCATGTGTCAGAGGAAAAAGAATCCTAAGTCCTCCAGGGCCTGGAATTCCGTGTTCCCTAGCAACATTGACCAACACTTTGTACAATCTGTCTTCCAGCGCGGTCAAGGACATGTTTCCGATTCGGCTGGTGAGAGAGTCTATTCTCTTGCTCAGATTCTTTATCACCTGCAAGCCTATCGTCGGACGCTCCAAAACGAGCCTCTCGAAGCTCTCCTTTGTAAAACCACAAGTCAGGGCGTCCTCAATACAGGCAGCTGTCACTGGATAGTTCATGTCTTCGTTCAACATATTCTCACCAATGAAATCACCGCCTTGGCGAATATCAAGGGTCATTTCCCCTCCCTCCTCGCTTACCTTGGTCAACTTCACCCGACCAGCCTTTATCAGGAACATTTCATCGGCCCGTTGGCCCTGGGTAAAGATCATATCTCCCCGTCGATACCGCTTTCTCATCGCAGCGTCTGCAAGGGCGGTTAAGTCCTCGGTCGTCAGGTTTTCAAATACCCAAACATGACCGATGCACGTGGAATGGAGTTCCAAATCTTTGGCAAGACGCTCACACAGACACGCCATTTTATCTCACCGACCTTTCTGGGAAGAACCTACCCTTCGATCGTCTGAGTTGATGTCGCTTGGCAACAAAAGAAGCGCCAGCAAGAGTTCTATGTCTCATCTGCACACCCCAAAAATGTCTTGCCAAACTACAACTGATCTTGTCGCAGTTCGCGAACCAGCAAGAGGGCAACAAATAGTCCCGTTGATCTGCTGACGCCCTCTGTAGCTGGTTGGCCTCGCTAAATGGTCAGGAGGGGCTGGCCGGATTTTATTATCTCTGTCAGCGGCGTTCCCCAATATTTCACTTCTATCCCGAGTCCAACGAGCGCCTGGGTTACGCCCAATTCATCCGCACAGGCCTTACATGCAGACACGTGCACTCCTGCGGTTATCAATTCCTTTAGGTTATTCTGTATGTCACCATTTTCTCCGGCAAGTTTGGCTGTCGATCCTCATATTACTATGGTGACCTCTTTCCACCATCCCTTCTTCAGGCCGTTGCGAGCGTACATGAAAACCATTTTGTCCGCCGTCACGGGGTCACTATTGGTCCACAGTATATACAGGTGTTCTCCGCTTTTCACTGCAGATTCCTCCGCATAACAGTTTAGAAAGAGTGTTGTTCCGATGACTGCCAGAAGTATTGTCGCCATTGTAACGCTTTTCATTGTTCGATCCCTTCTCCGTTGATCATGACATCGGGGAGCCTCATTTCAGGCCATATACTATGCTATCAGTGCGCCTCGCTGCTCGGAAATCGTCCCCGAGCGGGCACAAATTTCGCGGAGGAGTCACCGGCTGCCGCCACCCCGACGGCTTAGAACGGCGCCGGCGACTCTCCGCTCTTGCTTCGAGTGTCTTGACTTCAGCTACCAGACACCTAGTCAATCAGCGCCCTGGCCGATCCTTACAGCCTTGGCCAGATTCTTTCTTCTCCGATTCGGTCGGCACATCCACCAGTTTGGCTTTCTTCCCACACAAGTCACATTTTCCATCCTCCGTAATGGATGAAAGTCTGGGGGCTTCGCCACCGCACAAACCGCATTTGGGCATTGCTCTTCACCTCCTTTCATCAGAATTTCGTCCATCAAACGCCCAGAGCGTCTGACCGAAGTCTATGCGCTCTCCACAAGCCTGCCTCGGATTGCGGCTCCCAGTTGATTCCCGAACTCCTGCGCCTGTTTCCACAGGTCACTCTGATCTTCTACACAGGTGAACTTGTCAGGTGTGATTATGGAGTCGCCGCCAAACACAAAGGGGATAGAACTCATGGGGCAACTCTCCCCATAGCCGCAACTCAAGCAAGGGGGATTGCCGATTGCCTCCAACCTGCCTAAGACCTCCATGCCTTCTCGATGTAGAGCCCTCACAATCTGTTCGTTCGCCTCGTGAAGTCCCTGGCGGCCTCTCCCAATGCCGGTAGTAATCACCACTGCCAATTTGCCACGATTCAATCCAACGCGGTGCCGTAGCGAGAACAGCCGTTCGAGGAAGGCTTTGGTGAAACTATCCATCGAGCCGTACGGAGTGTACGCTCCGATGACCACAGCCTCGGCTAACCGCACTTTCGGGCCTAATTCCGAGAAATCGTCCATTTGTTTGCAAACGTTGTCGCCGGCGCACCGTAAACAGGCCACACAGCCTCGCACGGTGATCTTACTCAGTTTGACGAATTCGGTATTGAGGTCGCTTGCATCTAGCACAGCCTGTACCAAGCGGTCGGTATTACTGTTTCTTATGGGGCTTCCCGAGATCCCCACGACTTGAGCGTTCATGGTGAGTCCTCCCTCTAATGAATCAGCTCTTTGGTTCAACATAAATGGTTCAAGGTCTGACGTCTGTAGCGATTGCTACAGATGACGAGGAATTTTTGCGGCATTGTGGAAAAAAGAGGAACTGACAGTAATGTGAGATTCCGCCCCAGATGCCAGGCGCGCGTAGTCCCTTCATAAGGGAGATAGCTCGTTGTTCGTTAACGTTTGCCGCTTTGGTGGCGACCGTCTATCTGAGAGATTTATTGGTGCCGTGTAGCTACAATGATGGCAAACATACCTTTTACACCAGTGGTGATGTGACAGCATTCACTCATCTGATCGCGCAGCTGCTGGGGCCTTCTTTGGAAGATCGGCTGGACGTGCGGCCAATTGCTTGGCTGGCAGATCGGTTGGAAGTACAGCCTCGCCCATAGCGACCCCTTTCTTCCATTGAAGATAGCGGTTCTAAGGGCATCTCGGACGCCGGTGCCCCCAATGCCGCGGACACACACCCGACGAAGCACAAACCTTTCAGGGAATATTCCGTTGAAATTTGACGCTCTCAGATGCCTGTAGACGAACGATCTCAGGTCGGTGAAGGGGGTAAGGTAAGGGTAAGGGCTGTTTCCCCCACCCTGCAAATCGCCTCTGAGTAGCTCGGGGTGATAGCCGCGCTTCTGAAGCGGGTCAGAGAGGCATCGTGTCTCTGCGGGATGAGTAGATGCACACTCATGGAGAAGTACGATGTTTCCGCGAAACAACCGGAAATGGTTATGAGGAAGTTGGTGGAAGCAGATCTCATAAGCCACGTGCAGATCTTATGAAAGGACAAGCCTGTCGGACACACAGGCAACCAAGGCATTCTTTGGTACCCAGGAGGCGATTAAGCAGTTGGACTGAAGGGACCTGCGGCCAAATGTTCCCTGGACCCTCAAAAATGGTTGTATTGTCTTCGTGAATCTTGGACAGTGGCGAAGTAGTTACAATTCTTGAAACTACTATTTGTTTCTATCATCAAGAATGCGGAGGACGGCTGGGTCTATGGCAAAACCAGAAATTTACGCAAAAGAAATCTTGAGTGACGTAAGATCAGGAATGGATGATGTCAATCTTATGCACAAATATAAAGTTACCGTGAAAGGGCTTGACAGTGTATTTCGAAAGCTGCTCGCAGCAGGAGTAATCTCCCAGCAGGAGTTGAATACCTGCAAGATTGGATACCTGGAAACGGTGAATCTGTCAGGACTCTTTACGGTTCAGGAACAAGGAAGTGGTCTGATCCCGCAGAAAGAAGAAAACGGAGTACTCGTATTCGGGAATGGTGGAAGGCATCGATATTCTGGGTTATATCCAATGGATATTGCTTGATAGGCGACGAACAATCCTGGAAATTAGCCTTCCTAACCGGACATCCTGCAAGGTGTATCTGAAGGAAGGTCGGATTCTTGACGCTATAAATGGCGAACTAGAAGGAGAAGAGGCACTTTATTCGAGCATGATGTTCCCCAGCGGAACATTTGTGCATCTAAGTTGGACCGAACCAGACCGGAAGACGATTGAAAAACCAGGGACACAGCTACTCTCGGAAGCCGCTCGAAGGCGTGATGAAGCAGATTGGTAGCTGTTTTTCTAGCAAAAAGCCAAAGGGATGCTCCAATCCCTGTTCAGATGTTTTTCAGGTCTATTGGCAATAAACAACCTCTTATGGAGG
>JBKQRG010000417.1:0-6014 GCA_052144015.1 Desulfomonilaceae bacterium | reverse complement strand
CTCGATCTATTCGTACTCTGCCGACATGGAGGATTACCGCAATTTTCAGGCAGGAAGCACAAAGCTTGTAATCGGACGTGCAAAGGTGACTTCAAAAGTTACGCGCATATCCACAAGCTTGTGCTTTGGTGTTTTACATCTTGGCGATCACAATATCGCCTGCGGGACAGGTGAATATCAGGGAGCGCAAAAATATGAAGCACTTGTCAAAGAGATTTCAGAGGCTTTTGCCAGGGCTGACTTTCCGAAGACCATACTTTTGCTGGGTAAGCACTTCGGGACGTCTACATACTCTCTGACTTCCTTGTTTGCCGATGAGCGACGAAAAGTCCTGAACACGATCATGGAGCCGACTCTGAGAGAGGCTGAAGCTGCATATGGCTCGCTATACGAGCACCATGCTCCCTTGATTCGCTTTCTGAAAGGGGCCGGCGCTCCACTGCCCAAGGGCCTGGCTTTGGCAGCGGAGTTATGCTTGAATGCCAAGATTCGTGGGTCGCTTCAAGGCGAGGGACTTGAGCCCGAAGTCGTTCGACCTCTTCTGGAAGAAGCTCGTTTGGCAGGCGCCACTCTGGATACGACTGCTCTAGGATTGCTACTGGCAGTCAACATCGAGCATCTGGCCGAACAACTTCTCGAACAACCTGACGACCTTTCTCGCGTGGAGAGGTTGAATAGCGCTGCAAAACTAGTCCAGACATTGCCGTTCGAGGTCAATCTCTGGAGGACCCAAAACACCTGCTACAAGCTCCTTCACACATACTGGTCCGACTTCAAGGAAAAGGCCGGTCTGGGAGACAAAAGCGCTCAAGAATGGATACGCAACTGCACGGTCTTGGCCGAGAATTTTCGGCTACGGGTACCCTAGGCCGCGTCAGGTGCAAATCCGCAGTATGATGAAAGACCGGGAAGTCTCTTCATGATTACTCCAACAGCGACCTATAGAATTCAGTTCAGTCCTTCGTTCGGTTTTCAGGCCGCGAATTTGGTTGTCCCCTATCTGGCGGACCTGGGCATATCCGACGTGTACGCTTCGCCAATATTTAGAGCCGCAAGGGGTAGCCTCCACGGCTATGATGTGGTTGACCCCAATCAGTTGAATCCTGAGTTGGGAGGACTCTCCGACCTCGAAGCGCTGGCCGCGGAGCTGAGAAAGCACAACATGGGATGGATTCAAGACATTGTACCGAATCATATGGCGATGGATTCGGCAAATGGAATCCTGATGGATATCTTGGTGAATGGTTACAACTCGCAGTATTTCAACTTCTTCGACGTGGATTGGGGTCGTCCGCCTGCCGGCCCCAATAAGAGACTTCTAGCGCCTTTTCTTGGCAAGTTCTATGGAGAGTGTCTCGAGGATGGGGAGATCGCGCTCATATACGGTCCTGATGGATTTAAGGTTGCTTACTACGATTTAGCTTTCCCGTTGCGAATCGAATCTTATCCCGATCTTTTTAAAAACTTGGCCAGTTTGAAAGGAAAACTTGCCGAAGACGATACCGACTTTATCAAACTTCTAGGTATCCTCTACGTCTTGAAGACTCTTTCTTCGAGCGATGACCCGGAGGAGCGCTCTAACCAGATAAAACTGATTCACCGCACTATGTGGGAACTCTACAACACCAATGCCGCAATAAGAACATTGGTCGACGAAAACGTACAGGCATTGAACGGTGAAAAGGGTAAGCCCGAGAGCTTCAACTCCCTTGATGACCTTCTTTCTCAACAGCTCTTCAGGCTTTCGTTTTGGAAAGTAGCCGCGGAAGAAATAAATTATCGCCGCTTTTTTTGTATAAATGATCTCATTTCACTCAAAATGGAAGACGAGAGCGTTCTCAGCCACACCCACGGCCTGATTTTCGATCTGATTGAAAGACGAATCGTAACCGGTTTAAGAATTGACCATGTCGATGGGCTATACGATCCGACAAGCTATCTTCAAAAAGTTCGAGAAAGGGCGCCGACAACCTATATCGTTGTCGAAAAAATACTCAATCTTAAGGAAGAACTGCCACATTTCTGGCCCGTACAGGGAACGACGGGCTATGATTTTACAAATTATGTCAACGAATTGTTCTGTCAAATGGAAAATGAGCGGGCGTTTAGCAGGATATATTCCGGCGTAACGGGCTCAAAGACTTCCTATGAAGACATAGTGTGCAACAACAAAAAACTGATAATCCAGGAAGATATGGCAAGCGACGTCCACAACCTTGCCCAACTCCTCAAAGAGATCTCCAGCCGGGACCGTCATGGAAGCGACATAACCCTCAATGCGCTGCAAAGAGCTTTGACCGAAGTCCTTGCAGTATTTCCCGTATATAGGACCTACATCAGCCATGTTGTGGTCTCGGACAACGAGAGGAATTACATTTTGGATGCAGTGGACCGGGCGAGAGCCAAATTCCCCGCCCTATTACATGGGCTTACGTTCTTACGAAGATTCCTTCTCCTTGACTTTCCCGATTATGTATCTGATGAAGAGAAGAAGGACTGGCTCCTCTTTGTCATGAGGTTCCAGCAATTTACCGGGCCGGTAATGGCGAAGGGAGTCGAAGATACAACACACTATGTGTACAACCGGCTCTTGTCACTCAATGAGGTGGGTGGACGGCCGGATCACTTTGGATGCTCGCTCGAAGAATTTCACAACTTCAACACGAAGAGAAGAAACTTGTGGCCGGATTCCTTAAACGCGACAGCGACTCACGATACCAAAAGAGGCGAAGACGTTCGCGCCAGAATAAACGTGTTGTCTGAGATGCCGGACGAATGGCTAAGAAAACTCCGAGCCTGGATCAAGATGAACAGGGACAAAAAGAAGCACGTCCGCGGTTTAGCCGTTCCTGATAGAAACGACGAGTATTTCTTATACCAGACGCTGCTTGGAGCGTTTCCATTTTCAGATGCCGAGTATTCCGAGTTCATTCGAAGAATAAAGGAATATATTGTCAAAGCTGTCCGGGAAGCCAAAGTCCACACGGCATGGTTAAAGCCCGACACCGAGTACGAAGACGCTTTCGTGTCATTCGTGGAAAAAATCCTGGCCTGTTCAAAGGCCAACGCATTTCTGAAAGAACTCATCTCGTTCAGCAAGAGAGTTTCTCATTTCGGGATGCTCAACTCTCTCTCGCAGACGCTTGTCAAGGTTGCTTCACCCGGTGTGCCCGATTTCTATCAAGGGACTGAGCTGTGGAATTTAAGCTTAGTGGATCCTGATAATCGCAGGCCTGTAGATTTTGAAAAAAGGTGCGCAATGCTCGCTAGCATACGAGAACGGGAGGATTCCAATATTGGCCGATTGATCCAAGATCTCCTTTCCACGACAGAGGATGGAAAGATTAAGCTCTTTCTCATTTATCGGGCGCTCAAAGCGAGAAAAACAAATCAAGAGACCTT
This sequence comes from Desulfomonilaceae bacterium, assembly GCA_052144015.1. GTDB lineage: Bacteria > Desulfobacterota > Desulfomonilia > Desulfomonilales > Desulfomonilaceae > DATJPW01. The sequence continues at coordinate 2,612 of JBKQRG010000417.1, read as the reverse complement.
CCGGGAGGGCGCTTATCTTCCTCTCGAGTCGGTTGGAAGATTCAGGAGCCATGTCATCGCGTTTGCGCGGAAGTATGAGCAGCAATGGGCCGTTGTCATTGCTCCGAGGTTTCTCACCCACCTGGTCCAAGAGGGAGAGTTTCCTCTTGGAAGAGAAGTATGGCAGGACACTGAGGTGATAATGCCCGATCGATCACCTGCGGAATGGCGGAATGCGCTCACAAGCGAGGTAATTTCCGCGGGCAACGCATTGCCGGTCGGAGACGTATTAGTCAGTTTTCCAGTGGCGTTACTCATGGGCGAAGGAAAGCAGGGGTGCGTGCAAACCGCTTGAGTGGCGCCATTTCGACGGTGCTCCCGGGCGTGGTGACCGGTTACCGAGAGTCATCACGTATTCGTCTGGTAATAGTAGTCTGAGCTTATAGAGGTGAAAATGTCCACAAATGCTAGCGTTGAGCCCTTTATCGTAAAAGATTGTGCGCTGCTGAATATAGCAACTGGGAAGAAGGCCCAGAACCTAAGAGAAATGAGAGATCAGTTGCTTGACGTTTCTCTCGGGAGCATATACCACCATTTTTGGGGCGGGCTTTTGAGGCACAGGTTCGATGAGCCCCAATACTACAACGATTTTGCGGAATGGGTTCGCTATGCCCTTCAAGACAGTATTCTTGCTGAACGATTATCCATTATCGACCCGGCTGCTTGTGCAGATCCTGAATCCTTACGTCAAGAGCTGCTCGAAGTCGTGGAACAGAGGTTGGACGAGACCGAAATGATTACCTGGGCCGCGCTCGACATGCAGTTTCATTTTGTCAGCTCTCAAATACTAGTGTTCGATACCGGAGATACAATTGGAGCGCCAGAACAATTGGGGGAGGCTGTTTCCAAAATGTGTGTGGAAAGCCTGTTCTATCATTTCATTGACGCGAGACGCCGCAGCGCTGAAATGATTGACGACTTCCGCTCGTGGTTGAGGTCTTGCAGTGATCATTATGAGGACCTTTGCTCACAACTGGCCTCAGTAGATCCCTATTTTGCAACCCTCGTGGAACTGCGCACCGAACTGGCAAATCTGGTTGCGCATTATTTTCGGGGAGTGTCCGGATGACATCTATTCAAGATTACTCGGCAGTGACCGGAGAAGACGTGATCGATCGACTCCGTCAGCTTGCAAGGCCATTAAGTGGAATGAAAGTAGTGCACGTGAACTCCACTGTTGTGGGTGGAGGCGTAGCGGAAATTCTGACCAAGCTGGTTCCCCTTCAGAGAGATCTGGGCCTCGATGTTCGGTGGGAAGTTATTCGAGGTGAAGAGCGGTTTTTCCAGATTACAAAGAGCTTCCACAACGCGTTGCAAGGCATAACGGTCCCACTGACGGATGCGTATTTCAAGGTTTACGAGGAAACCAGCGCCCAGAACTCGGAAGCGCTCCGTTCGATTCTTGAGCAGGCAGACATAGTCTTCATACACGATCCGCAGCCGCTACCTCTGTTGAGGTCATGCCCGAACCGAAAAGGCAAGTGGATCTGGCGATGCCATATCGACTTAAGCCATCCTTATCGTCCGGTGTGGAAGTACTTGCGTAACTTCGTCATGGAATACGATGCGAGTATTTTTTCCCTCGCGGATTTTTCGCAGCCCTTGCCACACACCCAGTATCTGATGCCGCCCAGCATCGACCCTCTCAGCGAAAAAAACATGAGTCTGACCGAAGAGAAAGTTTATGCCACCAAACTTCAATTCGGTCTGGACCCCGACAGACCAATAATGCTCCAGGTCTCGCGTTTTGATCGCTTCAAGGATCCTCTAGGCGTGGTTAGAGCATATCGATTGGTCAAGCGGTTCGTTCCGGCACTTCAGTTGGTCCTCGCGGGCGGCGGAGCCACCGATGACCCTGAAGCCGAAGCGGTTTTAGCCGAAGTTCGTAGCGAGGCGGGCACCGACAAAGACATTCACGTGCTTCAGTTACCTCCGGATGCCCATGTCACGATCAATGCCCTGCAGCGAGGTGCGGGCATAGTGCTGCAAAAGTCTCTTAAAGAAGGATTTGGCCTGACCGTGACCGAGGCCATGTGGAAAGGAAAACCTGTAATAGGCGGCGACACGGGAGGAATTCGTCTTCAGGTCGTGAACCACCACACGGGTTTCCTGGTTAAGACTCCGGAAGGGGCTGCTTTGCGAACTCGATATCTCTTGCGTCACCCGGACATAGCTCTCGAAATGGGTCACAAGGCAAAGGAATTGGTACGTCAGAATTTTCTGCTGACCAGAAATCTGCGAGAATATTTGAGCATTATGCTGGCCCGTATGTTTGGTGACCCGGAGAGGATAGAGCTGGAAGGAAAGGCAGCCCGAGCTGTAACAGGCCTCAGGACTTTCGAGGCTTGCACTCTAAAGTCCAGCGAAGTTTGAGAGGATTTTTTCTGGGCAGAGTTGGAGCAGATCGGTATTTTATGTGGAACTGTCGCTGAATGAGGATTTGCCAAGCGACCGGTCAACTACGAATGTCAATACCTCCTCTCGTAACCATACACTTGCGGATGAGAAAATGGCTGGGTCGCTCTTTGTGGCTATCTGACCGGAGTTTTCCCTTGGGTCTCTTTCATCAGGGT
>JBKQRG010000416.1:0-18549 GCA_052144015.1 Desulfomonilaceae bacterium | reverse complement strand
CCGAAAAACAAGACCTCCCACAAATTGTCGGCAGAAGCCGCTTGATACCAATCAATGTTATTGTTAAACTAAAACAATATGTTATCCGAACATTCTCCACCAACTTCTCGTCAAAGATCCGTCTGATATCCATTCAGGAATTAGAAGTGGGGGAAAAGGGGACATTCTTCTTTTTTAGTACTGTTTACCAGCTTCCTGACCGGCTTTTATGGTAACATGGTGCTATGCCAAGAACCGCACGAGCTTCCGTCGGCAGGATGTTCGCTTATTCAAACAGGGTTTGCCGGGAGGATTGTCACAAATCTGACACAATCGTCTTCCCGGAAAAACGAAACCGCCAAGCAGGTGCAGCCTAACTTGACGGTATCTTTATTTATTCGTGGTGGAGCTGGACGGGATCGAACCGACGACCTCTTGAATGCCATTCAAGCGCTCTCCCAACTGAGCTACAGCCCCACAATCTCTTATATTACCAATACTGAGCCGACTGTCAACTCCGTTCCGTTAACCATTGATGTTTAGCGTGAAACCGAGAATCTCCTTGGGATCGGAAATCCGCAAGAGATGATACGGGGGTTGAGAAAGAATCTCTCCCTGTTTCACCTTGATCATCACATCTTCCACATCCACCTGTTTGATCTTCTTTTTATCTTTTAGGCTTCTCTCTTTCAGATCCTCGAGTTCGGGTATTTTTCTCAGCGAAAGAAAGACAAAAATTCGTTCTCCTTTTTTCTTGGGGTCGTACGCAAAACCTTTTGGACCCATCGGAATATCTAAAAATTGGTGCGCCTCGACTTTGCCTGTGTCACGGGGCAGCGCCTCAGGGGCCCTATCCTTTTTACCCCTTTTCGGAGCAACCTTCACGGGAGCAGGATACAAAAACTCCGTTCCTTTCGGGTCTTCCCGCAAAATATAAGCGTAACCGTTGATGTCCGACTCGAATCTCATTTTGTACTGGTCACCTGGCTTCAATTCCACATCAAAGGCTTTAGCAGGAGCGAACTCGGTTTCCTTTTTACTCTTGATCAGCATTTGGCTGCTTATTCCCATAATCGGGTTGGGGATAATAACCTTATCTCCCGCAGCCAATCTATCGGTAGCGGGCAGATCATTATAACTCGCCAGGTCCCGAGCCATACCGGCGTTTCCCATCAAGTTCTCGGCTATTTTATCGAGAGTGTCACCTTCTTTGACCGTATATACAGTAGTGTCGGGATCATTGCCGTCCTTACGAGGCTTGGAAAGATCATTCCACGGATAAGCCTTAAAGTAATCGCTTTTCATTGTCAGCGGCGGCTTAGTCTCTTCAATGGGCGGAAGGGGCGGCGGCTCGTCTTTTTTCTGAAAATACCCGCATCCCGCGATCAACCCAGGGATCAAAATGAACATAATTAAAATGAGGGATCGTTTCATCACATCCTCCTGAGCCTATAGCCTGGGCCTTCGGATCTATCTGGCAATTCCCTGGCGAGCAACGGTCGCTTTTTATATAACAGATTCACGAAAATGTTGGCGGACGCGACCAATTACTGCGTTCCTTTCCATTTCGATATAAACGCTTGCCACTGATCTCTGGCGTCTTTCGGAGCATACAGAAGACCTTTCGCGGTCAACCGATCGATCGGGATCACGAGCTTCGAGGTCTTAACCACGGGCCAATCCGGAACACCCACTAACAGCACTTGCACGCCTGCAGCCACTATGACAAGACCGGCTACGGTTCCCATGACTGCTCCCAAAATCCGATCGAGCCATGTCAACCGAGTCAGGTCCAACAGGAAATCCAATATCCTACGAATAATCAGAAAAACGATTTGCACCAGAATGAATATAATTACCATTGCCAGGATCATCGAGATCTGAGGATCGAGCTTGGAAATTTTGTCCAGATACTGAACCACTAATGGATAATATTTCAATGCAAGCAGCACTCCCAAAGAAAGGCTCGCCAGAGCAGTCAGCGAACGGACGAAGCCTTTCCATATGCCCAGAATGAGCGAGACCAGCAGAGTGCCCATTATAAGAATATCGACCAAATTATAGTTGTCGATTAATTGCATGTGGTGTGCCTCTCTAATCAGTGGAAATCATCCAGACTGCTAAATCAACTCGTCTCCTATTCTACTGGTTCTCACACACTAATCTCGACATATGATCCCCCTTCTTGACAGTTTATCAAACTGGAACTGCCCGAAAGAAGGCAACGAGCTAGGGAAATGATTGAGAAATCGGACGGTATCCCACAAGAATTTTTCCGTTTGATTCCGCGGAGCGCATATTTCGCGTGCACGGATGGATACCTCCTGTACGCCTTTCTATATTGTATAATTATATTTGTCAATATAAATCATATGTTTCTATTCAAACCTAAAGTTGAATCAAGAAAATGACTCTGAATCTATCTTGATACCTAGTAATCACAAAAGGCGCTCCTTGCCCGCCGGAGCAAAATAATGTTAGATTAACTTGATGAAACCATTTATCAGAAATGCTAATCGGAAGGCTGACGCTTTAAGATTGTGGAAGATAACCCCAGGCATCCTGGAGCATGCAGAAGGATCTTCACTAATAGAAGCTGGTAAAACGAAGGTCTTATGCGCTGCCAGTATAGAAGACAAGGTTCCGTTGTTCTTGAGAAATCAGGGCAAAGGTTGGATTACTGCGGAATATTCGATGCTCCCGCGCGCCACTCATACACGTTCTTTGAGAGAAAGAGGCGGAAGAATCGGCGGTCGAACCATGGAAATACAACGTTTCGTCGGCCGCTCTCTGCGATCCATATGCAATCTTGAAGCATTTGGGGAACGCACGGTGACTGTTGATTGCGATGTGATCCAGGCAGACGGTGGAACAAGAGTAGCGGCTATTTCTGCGGCTTGGGTGGCCCTGCATTTGGCGTTTGAAAAATTAGTATCCGGCAATGTTATTCAGTCAAATCCGTTATTAGATTCAGTTGCTGCAGTCAGCGTCGGCATTGTGGACGGCAACTTGCTTCTAGACCTGGATTATGTTGAAGACTCTACTGCAGACGTGGATATGAATGTCGTGATGACCGGGAAGGGCCGATTAGTGGAAGTGCAAGCCACCGCCGAACGCGCGCACTTTTCTATGAAGAAGATGAACTCATTGGTTCGGCTGGCGCGGCTAGGGATAAAGACAATATCGAAAATTCAGCGAAAATCATGCGAGCTGTTCCAAAGAAAACAAGCAAATGACTAAGGGGTTCGACCAGGCCCGGCGGTTTTGGTCTCAACAGGATTTTTATCATCTACGGTTGACAAAGAAAAACCCGGTCCAGATAGCTCCGGCAGCTGCTTAGCCGGATCTGAGACGCCCGTGCTCGTCTTCGGGCTTATCACTGACAATTTTTCGAGAAGCTCACTCTTGCGTGCTTCATCGCTGGTAAGCTTCAGGGCCTGAGAATAATCTTCGGCAGCTTTGTCATTCATCCCCTTTGCTAAAAAAATGATGGCGCGATTTTCATAAAAAATCGCCATGCCGGGGTTAATAGCGACCGCGTGAGAATACTCTTCTAATGCTTTATCCAACTCATTTAACTCGTGGTAAACCAGACCTCGGTTGTTGTACGCCACAGCATCCTTGGGATTCAGCTCCAATGACTTGGAGTAATCCGCCAAAGCTCGATCCGGATTCTTCAGCCTGAGATAAGTGTCACCACGAACCCGGTAGATCTCGGCATTTCCCGGAACTCGGGCGAGGGCCGAATCAAAGTCTTCCAGAGCCTTTTGATACTTCCCGCTCTTATAATATGTGAGACCTCGATCCCTGAGTGACTGCATATGACCAGGCTCGATTCGGAGCGCCTGTGTCCAATAACTAAGAGCCTGCTTCTCATTGCCTTGTCGATAGTGACTAAGGCCTTCCTTGTAGTAATTTTCAGCAAGTGTTGCGCGTATTTGGCCTATTCTCTCCGCAACTTCCGGTACGTTCTCAGGCTTTTTGGCCAAGTCGACTACCTTCATGTACTCGTCAACAGCTTTTTCAAGATTCCCCTGTTTCTCGTATATTTCGCCAAGCGTCTGATATGCTGGAATATTCTTCTTGTTTAATGCGATGGCCTGTCGTAAAGTTTTGATCGCCTGATCCAGATTTCCTTTATCGTTTTCCACCATTCCAAGCGCGGTGTACGCTACACTCTCTTTTCTTGACCGCTTTATCGCTTCCGTAAGATCCTGAATTGCTCCATCAAGATCACCCTTTTTGTGTCGAGCTATGCCTCGGTTGGTAAGAGGCAGCGTGTAATCAGGTTTTATTTCTATAGCGCGGTTGAAATCCTCTATGGCTTTGTCGTACAGACCTTTACGTTTATAAGCCACACCCCGATTGTTGTATGCAAGATGATCCTGCGGATCCACTTTTAGGGCGCGATTAAAAAATTCGATTGCCTCATCCAGTCGGTTCTGACTCAAAGCGTCGCGCCCCTGATTATAGGAATCCACAAATTCCTCTTGAGCCAAGAGCATCGAAGGAGTCAGCGCTACCAGAAAAGTCACTAAAAACAATAAGTTCTTCATTCCACCTGCGGTCCTTTCTGGTTTTTCAGGTTTCCCCAACTTTCTAATAGCAATTTAACTGCATCTAGTCAGACCCTTACTTCACGGTTCGTACTGAATCAAGATAGTTCCATATATAACAATAGCAAAATACCATAATACCACCCATATAGGCAATCCAAATTAACACGCAATAATGATTTAAACATAACCTCCCACAATTAAATATTTTGCTTGACACGTATATAGGGCCATGTTAAACGCCATTTTCAATGAAGCCCTCCAAAGGGCTAAATTCAGTATCCTTCGCTTGAGCATACGCCCTCAAGTGTTATGTGAAGGATCTGATAAAAGGAGGATGAGGTATGGTGATAAGAGTCGCTTCATTGCTGTTCTGCCTGCTACTGACGGCCCTAGCACTGGTGGTCCATCCCGGAACTTCCGGTAACGCAGCATTGGCCTATTCAGTGCCCTGTCCTCCGCCTCCGTCATGCGCGCCACCACCCTGTCCGCCCCCTTCGTGCGGTCCCCCATCATGTGGATCCGGCCTTACCGGTCCCGGAAGTTTGTGCGGCGCGTGCCTCAACATATGCACAACTTGTTGCGGCACGTTGATAGGAATTCCCGCGGCCATCATGCAGGGTATTCTCGCGCCTCCTCCTCCACCAAGATATCGCCCGCCATCCGGTTGTGGACCCGCAATGTGTCCTCCGCCGATGTGCGGACCACCGATGTGCGGACCACCGATGTGCGGACAGCCAATGTGCGGACCGCCAATGTGCGGACCGCCAATGTGCGGACCGCCTCCATGCTCCCCTCGACCCATCACGAAGTGTAGGCCGGCGGCATACGGGACTGGTCCTATGCCGTACGGCTACGCGCCTGCTGCTGCCGGCCCCGCGCCCGGGCCATTCATGATCCCAGCGTCCTCACCACCAATTGCTTCATTCTACATGGGGCCGCCGGTCGAGCAAAGTGGGCTATCAAATATAGTGAGCCAAATAGTTCAGATACCATTCAGACTGGTCTCCGGAACACTGACTGCGCCTGGATCGCCTTGGGGGCAAGATCTTTTTGCCGCTCCCCCGACCGGCTCCGGCGAAGCAACATTCGGCAGTTATTGGTAATAAGCAGCGTTCAAGACACCGCAACATAAAAACAGTTTTTCGAGGAAACCCAATTCCTCCTAATCCACAGGGGACGATAATTCGTCCCCATTTTTTTTTGCTCTTTAAGGGCCTTCCGGCGAGCTATTGTCTTTGTACGAAGAAAGTTCCGCTCCCTCCTAACAACTCAGAAACTGAGAGACTAGTTTATGAACTTACTTGACGTTTGTGTGTTGGAAAACCAGTCTCTCGCTATCTCTGGATTCTTTCGCAGCGGATGGACAGCCTAATAGGGGCGCCTGGCGACCCGCCCGATTTTACATAGAAAGTTTTCCCTCGGTGTTTTTTCCGTCACCGTTTCTTCCACTCTTCCTTTGTTTCTTCTTTCATCCGTTTTTTCCTATCTTTCTGTTGTTGGCGCAAAGATATCTCTTCTTTGAGCTTATCATGGCGTTCCCGCTTTTCCGCCCCTTGCAAATCCGCGAGCTCCTGGAGTTTCTGAGCTAGGATCTTTGCCTCGTACTTTTTCATACGCTGGTCGGAGGTAAGTTTTTCTTCTATAGCTTGCCAGTTCTCTGCGGATCCGCCGCATTCCGAAAAATGTTTCTGCACTAGATAACCCGGGATATCACATATATACATGCCACAGAATGGGCAGCACCTGACAAGATCATCCGAATCAGACCGCCTCAACATGTAACCGTGATCGCGCAACTCCTCCGCGGAGGATTCAAGTTCGACCCATATATCTCGCCTCTTGAGATAGCCCCAGCCCTGACGTTGAACCCATAGGGTTTCTATGACTTTGTCCGGCTTGTCCGTTCGATAGGTAAAACTCGCCGGATGTATCCAGAATGACCGTTTGCTAGGCATTCATCTCACCAACAAAGGCGAACTTGACAGAACGTTTAATCGTAAACTAGTCTCTGATATTGATCCCATTGTCCTAAAAGTATAACCGATTTTATCCCGAATATGATTTTTGTCCATAGTTTGGGTCATTAGACCGCTTGGACGGACCCTGGAGGCACCTTATGGTTGATTTCGAGGAAACCAATGTGATTCCGAAATTACTTTGCACAGCGGTGGGAAGTTTGCCCCACACCGATCCTGAAGTTGCGATAGATCTCATTTTGAATAGTCTGAAGACTGCGCCTCACACGCCTCAATTATCCCGAGCTTATCCGCAGGAGTTGATGTGGGTTCAAGTCAGTGAAGGATTGCCCCGATTTAAAGCAGATTACGAGCAACAGAGTTATTTTTTTGACACCTCAGGTGATGCTGCCGGCGAGATTGAGCAATTCTATGCCAATTATTTGGCCGCAACCGAGGGTTCTTCAACACAGGCATTTGCAATCAGCCCCGACTACGGCAGGGGTATCCATCTTCTTCTGGATCGATTGAAGAATGAAAATCGCAAATTCCCTTTCATCAAACTCCAGGTCTCCGGACCGCTAAGTTTTGCGCTGACAGTTACGGATGAAGTCCACAAGCCCATATTCTACCATTCTACGTTTCGAGATGTGGCGGTTAAGGGTATGGGCCTTAAAGCCATCTGGCTCCTGGAGCAGTTCAAACCGTTTGCTGAAAAAATGATTATGTTTTTCGACGAGCCCAGTTTGACTGCATATGGATCTTCCGCGTTTCTGGGTCTATCCAAGACGGACGTGGTTGAATCGCTGGACGAGGTAATTAATATGGTTCTGGACACGGGGGGAATTCCGGGCATTCATTGCTGCGGAAACACCGACTGGGGAATGATCATGGAAACCTCGGCTCGCATAATCAGTTTCGACGCGATCGATTATGCGGAATCATTAGCATTATACAATAAACAATTGAATCAATTTTTGGGCCACGGCGGAGTCTTGGCGTGGGGCGCTGTCCCCAACACGGAGAAGATCGAGAAGGAGACGCCGTCCGATATTATCCGGAGAATGCGGTCAGGTTTTGGAATTCTCCAAAAAGTGGGAATTGACAGAGGATTATTGAATAGCCACATTATGGTTACCCCGGCTTGCGGATGCGCGGGCATGAGCCAAGAGCAAGCCGAAAAAACCTATAAGCTTTTAGCCGAAATTGAGGAGATGGGACCGGAAGCTATATAGAGCCCGACATGAAATCTGGCAGGTCTGAAGAGTGATCGGGGGGGCCCGTTTTGCGAAAAGGATTCCTGGACCCTCTCCAGAAACTCTTAAATTTCATCCCGGGATTCGGAGTGCTCGGCGGCTGAGAGAAAGAAAGATTGCCTTCAGCGGTTTTCTAAGGTTTTGGACGTTTTCAGTGACTGAACGAAAGGATATGTAATGGGAACCACGTTGGCAGTTGCGGGAAAAGGTGGAGTCGGCAAGACTTCGATAACCGCACTTATGATTAAAGCTCTAATAGACGATGGTCAGATTCCGCTTTTAGCCATAGATGCCGATTCCAATTCCAATCTTCATGAGGTTCTCGGGATTAGGGAACCCCGTAGTGTGGGTTGCGTCCGTGAAGACACCAGGAAAATGGGAGACGAAGTGCCGGGCGGCATGACCAAAGATCGATTTATGGAATACCAGATTCAGGCCTGTCTGGAGGAGACCAAAAATTTGGATTTCATTTCGATGGGCCGTCCTGAAGGACCTGGTTGCTACTGCATGGCTAATAATATTCTTCGTGAAATAATAGCTCGTCTAACCTCGAATTATTCCGTAGTGGTCATTGATAATGAAGCGGGTATGGAACACCTTTCTCGACGCACTGAGGAGGAAGTGGATCATCTTTTCATGATTTCCGATCCTGCGCCTCGAAGTCTTCGGACAATCGGTCGAATTGTGGAACTGATCGGAGAAATGGGCGGCCGCGTTCGTGCCAGCCATATAGTGCTCAGTCGGGTGAAGGGGACCATCGAAGAGCTGCCGGAAAATACGAGGAATGAGATTTCCAACCTCGCGCTCCCAGTCGAAGCTATAATTCCTTATGACGAAACGCTCATCGATTTGGATCTTCAAGGTGAGCCGTTATTGAAGATATCGACCGAATCGCCGTCTTACCAGTCAGTTCGCAAGATGCTTCATGATATCAAAATACTGAATAATTAGACTCTACGCTGGAACCTTTATTCACTTACTCGGATCGGATCGTACAATTCAGCGGCGAATCACGCATTGGAGAGAAACTAATTACCCAAGCAGGTATTTGATTCCTTACTTTCCGTTTTCATCCGGACAAGCTTCAAGCAGCCCGTAATTGCATTTCATAGGCCGACTTTCCCGTATAACTGAATGGCTTCGCTGCTAGTTGAAATCTCTTGACTTCCCCGACGGGCAGATTATACTAGAGACTGAATATTTCTCATTTAATTTGGAAATCGGTGGGGGTTCTTGGGCAACGAATTCGGGAGTATGGTAGGAGGTTTTAGGGAGATACATATGGTGTATACCGACGCCCAAGCCTGGCTGGAAGCTCATGAACTGATCGAGTGTAAGCCGCTCAAAGGACGCTGGACCCGCAAGACTTGTTTGGAAATATCCAGGCGAGTTCGGAAGGCGCCAAGAAATGCCAAATCACAAGTGAATGCGGTGGTATCACGCACCTTACCGTGTGCGAATTGCCCCATTCTGGCCGCGCTGGAAAAGTAGCCGAATTACCTATCACAGATACTGCAAGTGTGCACTAGGTGAGCAAGGTCGAATTATATAAACCGGTTCAGCAACCAGGCCCCTGATTACTTTTCTATCGGGGTCGATGTAATTCGTTCTATTTCCTGCCGAATAATTCTCTCCACCATGTCAAGCACTTTGGATTGAATTTCTTCACGAATCAGAGTTATTACCTCGTCTCGGTGAGGTAATAGCCCTCTGGTTCTCTCATCGAATAGGCTTCTTGAAATTCTCTCAACCCAAACGCGTTCGGGTAGATTATTTTGGACAGCTTCCGCAATACTCGATGCGATTGTCTCCTGGAATCGCTCTCTTCCAGGCAATATGTCTCTGACGAGTTTGAGGATCTCTTCAGTATCCGGTAGTAATCGGTTCACAGCCTCTTGAATCTGGGCCTCAGTGATTGCGCTCTGAATTCTTTTTTCCAATATAGCCCGCATCTCCGCACCCAACTCGTCTTTGCTGGGAATGGACGTTTCAAGGCGCCGATTTAGAAGCGACACAACCGCTTCAGAAGAAGGCATACACTGGAGAGACTGTTCCAGCTTTTCCACAACTTCCGATCTGGACGGTATAGCATCTAAAGCCCTGTCAACTCGCTCCATCACGACCTGGGTTGATGGTATCCCCTCGAAAGACTTGTCTAATCGTGCTCTCAATTCATCTTTGGACGGGAAGGCCTGTAGGGCAACGTCAATGCGCTGATTTATGCTGTCCGGTGTCGGTAGTGCGGTGAAGGCATGATCCAGGCGAAGCCTTATGTACTCCTGTGACGGAATGCCCCTAAGTGCCTGATCAAGACGTTCTACCACCATCTCAGACGAAATTGCTTTCCCAAGGGCTTCATCTATACTTTGCTTAACGACTTGCTGATACGGAACTGTTTGAAGAGCCTTTTCGAATCTAGCGCTGAGAGTCTCCGGAGACAAAAGCGGCGCCAAAGCCTCACTCAAACGATTGCTGAGTTCTTCAGGCGACGCAATACCGCGGACTGCTTTATCAACTATGTTGAGGATAGTTTCCGGTGACGGCAGAACACCGATAGCTTGATCGAATCGTCGCGATATCTCTTCATCAGCAGGAATGGACTTCAAAACGCTATCGACACGCTCAGCAATATTGGAGATAGGAAGGAACTTACCAAAAGCCTCTTCAAATCCCTTAGTCATCAGTTCCGGGCTGTGAAGGCTACTGACAGCTTTCTCGATCCGCTCCGTGAGATCAGCGGAAGACGGCAGAGATGCTTTAATGGCTGCATCCATTCGCTCGGCTATGGCCTGATCTGACGGAAGATGCCCGTTTATAATCAGATCCACTCGCTGAAAAATTTCTTCACGAGTCGGGAAGCTTCTGGAGATTCCGAGCGTAATTCCTTCCATTAATTCTTCTTTGGACGGTAGAGACGCTTTTACAAGCTTCTGATAATCTTCGCTATACTGTCGTTGATCCGGCATAACTGCAGGGGGCGCGGCCTCGGCCAAGCCAATCTTCCCGGCAAGCGGTTCCTTTAGTTTCTCATTCAAAATCGAAGAGACTATTCCCGCGATGTCGCTTACGGAAGCTTTTCGTTCATCATTCTCAGGGGGCTTGGATTCAGCAATAGACGGTTTTACATCCGAAATAGACGGTCTTACACCCGAAGCTTCGGAAACGTGAACTCCGTCAGAAATCGGTGCAGTTTTGGCCTGTTGCCTATCACCGACAGCAGATGGAACCGCTTCGAAAAACTGAGAAACAGGTTCCGGCGGCGATGGAATTTCGAAAATAGACTTAGAGGATTTATCTGCCGGACCATCTTCCAACGTGATTTCCTCCAAGGAAATGTCCTCAGTCACCTCGAGCGCAGGTTCCTCTTCATCACCGAACAGCACTTCGTCTCCAGCTCCCGTATCTAGTGTCAGCTCATGTAGCTCAGCCCCATCGGACGCGGCCGCGACTTTGTCAAAAGCAAGCTCCCGATCTAGATTGATTGTACCGGTTTTCTCTTCGGGGAATTTTTCTGCCGGAAACTCTTCAGTGGGGAGTTCCTCTCCGAAGAACTCTTGCGTCGTAATATCTTCATACGGTACTTCTTCTAGGGTCAACTCTTCAGGTGCTTGACCCTTTGCTTCAGCGAAGGCCTGCCCTGATTCAAGATCGATTTCCAGAGAGCTCTCCTCCTCATATTCTAGATCGATCATACCGCTCAAATCTTCATTAGCAATTTCTTCCATATCGATACTTGCGACCGGCACAGTCTCCTCAAGATCCAATCCGAGCGATGGCTCGTCCTCAGCGTCAATCGCCTCCAGTTCTTCAGCCTCCATTTCCTTAATTGCCGAATCTTCCTCAAGATCTATGATGTCGATCTGCTCTAGCTCGGTTTCCGATAAGGCGCCTTTCACCAGTGAATCATCATGTAACAAAAGATCTTCTGAAGTCAGGACTCTTGTGGGGTCCTGAACCTCAAGGATTTTTTCGATATCAGTATATCCATGATCCGATGTGTCTGTTTTCTTGGTCGAAGATGGTGCGAAACTGAAATCCGATTCAGCCTGCATGCTCGATTCCATCATGCTCAGATCAATGGTGACCGAGTCCTTGGCAGTTCTATCAGATCGCTGATCTCTGGTTACCGTCGAAAAATCGGGCAATGGAGGTTCTTCGATTGCTGCCGATTCTATTGCTATTGCTCCCGGGCTTTCAATTTCCATCGGGAGGTCTGAAACCAATTCTATGGTGGGCTCGAAGGACGTTCCATCCTCGACCTCGGTTTCGAGCTGCATATCATCTAAATTAAGTTTGACAGTGTCCCCGTAGCTTTCTGCGGAAATGGCATCCGTCGAGGGCTCCAACTCGGCAATTAGAGTACCTGTATCTATTTCGACAGTGTCACCGACATCTGTCGGAGACTCATCAAGGTTCACTTCCGCATTAGACAGCGCAAGCAATTCCTCAGTCATTTCGCCCGAATCATCTTCGAACTCGATGGTCAGCTCATCCTCATCCACAGTGGCCGGTCTGTCTTCAATGCCTAGCAGAGATTGCACGGCGGTCTTCAGTGTCTGCCCTTGTATGGGTTTACTGAGATAGCCATCTGCTCCGGCTGTCTTAGCCTCGGCCTGAGTAGGTCCTTCGGGATCACCGGTCATAAGCAGGACAGGCACATCGTTGTAGTCCCTGGATTCCTTTATGCGTCGAACAAGTCGCCAGCCAGGGACATCTTGCAGGATGGAGTTCAAAATAATCAGGTCGGGTTTTCTGTTCTTTATGGCACTCTTCAACTCACCGGAGGTCGAAACACCTACGAATTCATTTTCTGCTACTCCCAGAAAGCGCGTTACAGCTTCTTGGCTCCGACTATCTTTGTCGGCCACGACGATCCGGTAAGACATGGCGACCTCACGATTTTTCTTTAAAATACAACAAATTCACTATAAATGTCAAACAGTTTCAACTGTGTTGTGAACGCGTTCCCAAAGAAATCCGCATGAAAGGAACGGTGTTGCTCATAAAATATCTTTGAATTTTATTATAACTTTCTAAGATTGGAACAACAACTCGAGACTGTTTTGGATGACAATTCTCGGTTCACATGGTACAAACGAAACTCTCTAATAATACTTGGATTCCTGCTAATGACGTCGCATCTGCCCGCTGTTTCAGACTACATCCACTTCGTACATTCCAACCATTTGTATTGAGGCGCAAAGCCGTCTAAAATAATGTGACCTTGCCTTCGAAGGCCACAAAGAAATTAGCCAACAAAATAGTTAATTATGCATCGGCAATATCGACATTATATCTAAAGTAAATTAGATTTTTTGGATAATAGTTCAAGATAGCTAAAAACTTGACTTACTCCACATTATCGTCTAACTTGAGAATTGACTCGAAGAAAGGAGAAACTTGTCATGCCCGAGGCTTTTGCCACGGCATTGCCGGTTCAGGCGATGAACGATCATAGTTTATGGGCTATTATTTTAGGCGCGGGATGGGTCGTCAAAGGAGTAATGGTGATGCTCCTCTTATTTTCCGTTCTGTGCTGGGCTATAATTCTCACCAAAACAATAACTCTTTCCAGAGCTAGGAAACATACACAACTTTTTTTCGATGCCTTCCGCGAATCGCGCAAATTTTCTTTGCTTTATGCTGAAGCCAAACAATTTACCCACAGTCCTTTAGCGCATGTTTTTCAGGCCGGTTACGCCGAACTCAGTAGGCTCTCCAGAATTCAGCAATCCAGCCAAAAGAACTCGGCGGAATCGTCCCAGGAAATCGAGTACGAACGGACCGGTATGGATAACATTGTGAGATCGCTCCAGCAGGCGGTCACAGCGGAGCGAGCCCGTCTGGAAAGAGGCGTTAATTTCCTGGCCACCACAGGTTCCGCAGCGCCGTTTATCGGTCTTTTCGGGACAGTCTGGGGCATCATGGAATCGTTCCGCCGCATTGGCGTTATGAAAAGCGCATCACTCGCTGTTGTTGCTCCCGGTATCGCTGAAGCGCTAATTGCTACCGCAGCTGGGCTTGCGGCTGCAATCCCTGCGGTTATTTTTTACAATTATTTTCTAGGACGTATAAACGTGATCTCGACGGAAATGGACAACTTCTCGTCTGAACTCATTAACATCATTGAAAGAATCTATTGGCAGAAGAGATAGAATTCAATTATAACGGCACTGCCCCGTGTCAAAGACATTATAAGGATTGGTTATGGCGATCAGCATTCATACAACCAGAAGAACTCCCATGGCGGAAATCAATGTTACTCCTTTGGTCGACGTCATGTTGGTGCTCCTAATTATATTCATGGTTACCGCGCCGATGATGCAAGAAGGGCTTTCGGTGGATTTGCCGGAGGCAAAAGGGGCTCCTCTGGAAAAAGAACGCAATGTGGAAGAAATCCTCATTTCTGTGGGCGAGAATGGGACAATCCATGTCAATGAGGCCGTCGTTCCGGAGACCGGTCTGGTCGACAAAATCACTGAAATGACAAAGGATAATCAGTCCAAGGAAGTATATTTGAGGGCCGACAAAAACGTGCCGTACGGTCTGGTAGTGCGAATAATGAGTGCATTGAAGAGCGGCGGTATTGCTAATCTGGGAATGGTCACAACCCCTCAAGAGGAATCCGCGCCGGGACGATGATACGATTTCTGCGAAGATTGCCGGACTCGACCAGCCCGAAGATGATGGCACTCTCACTATTCCTCCACGGGATAGCAATCCTGGCCCTCATTATTTTTGCCTATTCCGCTCCCCGCTTTCAGAAACCAGGCCAAGCGAGTGTCAGCCGGGTTAGAATAGTGGAAAGTGTGGCCCCTCCCCGGAAGGCAGAAAAGCTTCGGGCAGCTAAATCAAACCAAAAGGAAATCCCGGCCGCCGTCGAAAATACCCGAGTCGCATACGAGGAGAGCAGGCAAGAAATGGCAATGCGGACTCTGACAGAGGCTCCTGGGAATTCCATACACCTGACAAAACGAAAGAAACCTCCGCGTCGAGTTGATCCCCCCAACCCCCCTGAGAAGAAGCCCGAACAGGGACTACAAAAGAAAGAGGACGCTCTGTCTTTCCTTAACGAGCGTCTGGCATCGATACGTCGAGAGGTTGAGAGCAAGAAAAAGGATGTGACGGATTTGAGAGATGATGTCTCTCGAAATGAAACGGTGTCGAGCGGCCTGACACTTTCGGAGGCTGAACTGTTGCGCTGGTTGCAGTTAGTGAAGAATCGCATTAATTCCAACTGGTCGATCTTCGTAGATAATCGCTCCGTTTCCAAGATCACTGTAATTGGCGTCCGGCTAGGTGATGACGGCAAAGTAATGGATGTGGCAATTGACGAAAGTTCGGGAGATCACACCTTCGACAGCTCCGCAATGAGAGCGGTGCTTCAGGCATCGCCTTTCCCACCGCTTACCGCCGAAACCCGAGAAAAAGTAGTTAAAGCCGGTGGGCTTGCCCTTAGATTTACTCCGCGAGGGCTGCAGTGAAACAAATCTCGGATAGGAGCAGCTGGGCTGGTTTAATTCAGCGGCGGGGATCGGCGGCAGTTATCCTTTTCATCGCATGGTTGCTCTGCCCTTTGCTGGCGCACTCCAAACTGGTTATAGATCTTGATGCACCGGGGCTGGCCAGAATGCCCATAGCGGTCCCAGATTTCATTTCAGACCAGCCCGGACCTCTGAGCGGCCATGAGTTTGCGATGATCCTGAAAAATGATCTGCACTTGACAGGACTGTTCAATATAGTTGACACATCTTCACTGCCAATCTTGACTTCCGATGGGCATCCCGATTATGAGGCTTGCGCGCGTGCAGGAGCTCAAGCGATCGTAACCGGCAAATTCCAAATCAATGACGGTCAGCTGGTTGTGGAAGGGAGATTGTACGATATTGCTTTGAAGAAAATGGAATTGGGGAAGCGATTTACAGCAAGTGCCCGGGAACAGCGGCATTTAATCCACAGGTTTGGAGATCGAGTCATGGAAGCGCTGACCGGGGTTCCAGGCTGCTTTACGTCACGAATAATATTTATCAGGGACTCTCCTCCGAAGGAAATCTTCGCTATGGACGTTGACGGCGGAGATCTGCGGCAGGTGACCAGCACCGGCACAATCAATATGTCGCCGAAATGGGCGCCTGACGGCCGGAGCATCCTGTTTACCTCGTATTTGAACCATAATCCTGATTTATGGTCGCTGGATTTAGAGAGTATGGACTTGAGGCCGGTATCCAATAGACCCGGCATCAATGCGGCTGCCCGCTTTTCTCCCAGTGGAGATGCTGTTGCTTTGTCGCTAAGTTTTAATGGAGTACCTAATATATTTACAATAACACCTGAAGGTCACATAATAAATAGGTTGACTAACAGCAGGGGAAATGATATCTCTCCGACATGGTCTCCGGATGGAACCGCCCTAGCCTATGTTTCAGATCAGGCCGGGACACCGCAAATTTATATTATTCCCTCAAAAGGCGGCCAACCGAGACGACTGACGTTTGCAGGTAATTACAACACAGATCCGGACTGGTCCCCCACGGGGGATTTGACCGCCTTTACAGCCCGGATTGATGGAAAATTTCAAATATGTACCATCAAGACCGATGGCACTAATTACCGAGTGCTCACCAAGCAGGGAGCGAATCAAGATCCTGCATGGTCACCTGATGGAAGAATGATCGCCTTTTCTTCAACTCGTGATGGAAGGCGGCTTATATACCTCATGGATTCTCGCGGCGAGATCCAGGTCCCAATCTCGAGTATTTCCGGCAAAGCACCTGCCTGGTCCCGCAACGCCAGATAACCCCAGAGGCTAAATCTGCAAACAAGGAGAAGACATCAATGTCGACTCGCGGCCTGAAAACAATACTTTTGCTGTTTATGTTGTGCATCGTATTTGCAGGCTGCGCACAAAAAATAATCAAGCCTCCCTTCCCTCATCCCGGTGCGAGAGGACCATACACCGGCGGTCAAGTGGCTGAGCAGGAGCTACAAGCATTCCAAGCCGGTCTAAGGCCTATTTATTTTGATTACGATCAGTACACACTTAGCCCGCAAGCACAGGCTGATCTTCAATACAACGCGGATCTGCTTAGAAGAGTTCCACAAGTAGCGATTGTGGCGGAAGGCCACTGTGACGAACGAGGAACAGCTGAATATAACCTAGCGCTGGGCGACAGACGTGCACGATCTTCGGTGGAGTATTTGACTGCCCTTGGAATTGATCCTCATCGATTCTCCATCGTTTCGTACGGTTCGGAGTTACCGATCGACCCTGGACACAATGAAGCAGCATGGTCCACGAATAGAAGGGTCTATTTGAGGGTTTCGCGATAATGGCCAAGCGGCTCCAGATTAGCACCGGAAAAATTCCTGTAATTCTTTCTCTTCTGATACTCGCGTTTTCCGTTTCCGGGTGTCTCACCAGATCGGCGGGACCCACCCTGCCTTACGTCAAACCCGCTCAATCAGTTCCCAACATTGATCCAATTTCTGTCCAAATTTCGTCTCGCATGCAAGATTTGGAGACGGAAATGCAGCGTTTGAGAGACATGATAGAACGTCTCCAGGCGGGAAGCGGCGCCGAACAAGAAATCAGAGACTTGCAACAAAGGGTCGCTGTGATTGAAAAACAGATGGGCCTCCAACCATCCACGCGATCCCAGGGCACAGGAGCGGGAGCGCCTCCGGAATCCTTAAGACAAACGCCAATGAGAGAGCCGGCTATAGTTGAGTCAAAAAAGCCCCTTTCGGGTGTTATTGGCCAGGAGGCTGCTCCTATAGAGCTTGTTGAGCCTCAGGACTCGGGCGAGGAAAAGGCATTCAAAGAGGCATATTCTCTGCTGAAACGGTCGCCTGAGGAAGCGGTCAGGCTATTCGACGGATTTTTGAAAAAATATCCTAAAAGCCAGCTGGCCCCGGATTCGGTCTATTGGATGGCAGAAGCTCGTCTGGCGCAATCCCGGTTCGATGAGGCGATATTACTATTCGACAGGGTTATCAAAGAATTTCCCGGTTCCAAAAAGGAATTAAATGCACTATTGAAGCAAGGAGAAGCCTTCGAAAAAATGGGTGACACTCGATCCGCCGGCATAATATTTCGAAAGCTCGTCAAAGACTACCCACATACCGCTCAGGCCAGGTTGGCAGGGGGCCGCCTAAAATCATTGGCGCCACAGCAGTGATTCCCAATTGCTCACGAAATCAGTACAAACCAAAAGGGCGGTTGCCCGTCGCCCCTACTAGTTGACTGAGTCATGAAAGCAACTTGCTTGCGCAACCTTCTGGAGTTGCAGGTTTCTGGATTATCGTCCGTAACTTCCTTGTGGGACCATTTGCGGAGCGCCGGCCACACCCGGATAGCCCTGCTGAGGCGCAGGTTGTTGCATCATCTGGGGTGCAGCTTGGTACCCCTGAGGGGAGGGTTGGTACGTCTGCGGTGCGGTTTGATATTGCGGCGTAGCCTGGTATTGAGGCATAGGTTGATAACTCTGCGCCGGCATTTGATATTGTTGCCCCGCCGCGGCCATGCCCGCTCCGTATCCGGGTTGCATAGCTTGCGGCATCGGCTGTTGCATTGGCTGACCGTAGCCCGGCTGCTGCTGCCCCTGTGGTGGAGAATAACTGACGCTTGGCTGCGGCATCTGGGGATAAGGCGCCTGCGGGCCGTAAGCTCCCGAGGACCCCTGCGCTTGAGGGTTCGAGGGACCTGACCACCAAGGATTAAAGACGTAGCCTGGATTACCAGTCCACCACGCCCTGAAATCACCCAGAGCGGAATTGTCAATTGCATCTCTGGAAGCGCCG
>JBKQRG010000415.1:0-11428 GCA_052144015.1 Desulfomonilaceae bacterium | reverse complement strand
CATAAATCAGCCGACCCCGGTATTGGATTGTGTGCTTTAGGCTCTAGCTCTTTTCCTACTTCATGAAGATTGATCTTTTGGCTGCCGAATTTCAGTCCCACCGGTCCCTCTTCAGGGACTTGCTTTTGCATTCCAAGCACCGAAACGTAGAAGCGAACAGTTTCATCAATGTTATGAACTGTGAGTACGACATGATCTAACTGCTTGACGTGCATAGATCTTTTCCTTCCTCATACCACTGAGAAGGATATTGAACCAATCCGTAATTATGCCTCGGTCAGAATCATTTCATCAAGTCTCCCCCAATCCTTATTCACTATCTTCTTCAACACCGGCGAATACTTCCAAGTCACTACCCTCCGGGCGTCAAGAATCATCTCCTGTCCGCTCTGAGGATTCCTGCCGCGGCGCGGGCGCTTAGACCTTACATGCCATTTTCCAAAACCGGAGATCATAATATCCTCTCCAGCGATAAGTTTCGATTTCATGATTTCCAGCATTTTTTCTATAATCTCGGATGCTTCGCCCTTCATGAATCCGCAATCATTAGCGACTTTTTGGGATATGTCCGCTTTGGTGAGAGTCATGGACGCCTCCTTGTTTGCACAAAAATTCTTTATAATACATCCTGTTAGGATGTGGAAAGAACTTTCTGATGCTAGGAGCCTGAAATGTGTGGACGATTCGTGTTGATGACGCAGGGAAAGGATCTAGCGGAACGGTTTGGGCTTGAAGAAATTGCTGATCTGGAACCCCGCTACAATATTGCTCCCACACAAAAGGTAGCAATTATAAGATTAAATCCAGAGACCCATCAGAGGCGCTTGATGCTTGTGAAATGGGGGTTGATTCCATTTTGCGGCTGTAAATTTATTCCTTGACGAAACAAAAAGTCGCTATACCCAGCTGCAGATCAACTTTTTCGGTGGAGTCATTCTCCAATCAATATAACGCAATCTGAAGGATGCTCTCGACCGTCCTGCCCCCCTTATCCTCATGAACAAAAATCAGCCAACCAACGGTATCCTGGTGCGTTTGGGTGGAGGATCCAGTCAGTCTTGGTTTTCCCGACCTTGGTTTCAGATTAGTCACTCACCCAGATGAGTTGAGGACGAGCCACGAGAATGGTGTTTGTGGGGAGGGGCGGAACCGACCCGGCTGACCTAGCGCTGAGATTACCCCGAAGAAAGAGATTGACCACTACTGTGAGACGATACACACTAATACATTCTTCTTGACCCTTAATGAGCAGATTACTCCAAATGAGGTTCTAATTATGACCGGAGATTTAATTGATATTGTCACGCACTTAGGCATAGCGGCT
Source organism: Desulfomonilaceae bacterium (assembly GCA_052144015.1). Lineage (GTDB taxonomy): Bacteria > Desulfobacterota > Desulfomonilia > Desulfomonilales > Desulfomonilaceae > DATJPW01. Next base: position 10,104 of record JBKQRG010000415.1, on the reverse strand, counting down.
GTCGCCGGAGGCTTGATCGGGTTTGAACGAAGCTATCACGGACGCCCTGCCGGTTTCCGTACCCATACCCTTGTTTGCATGGCTTCGAGTCTGCTTATGCTGGTAACAATCTATCAGAAGCAATGGTTTTCCTTAGCAGATATAGAGACGGTACGGATAGATCCGACACGTATGGCTCAAGGAGTTATGACCGGCATCGGTTTCCTTGGTGCTGGCGTCATCATGAAGGAGGCACTGTCCGTACGAGGATTAACCACAGCGGCATCCATATGGATAACGGCGGCTATAGGTATTTTGGCGGGCGTGGGTTTTTACAGTGCTGCATTCGTTGGGACAGTCTTCGCCCTTGTGGTTGTTTTGGTTTTCCGTTGGATTGAGACAAGGATCCCAACACTCGCCTATGCCCGTCTTACTTTGCGTTTCCGCCGAGACATGACCATGCCGGAGACAGAGTTACTCGCACTCATTACGAGTCAAGGCTTCAGTGTTGCTAACATGAGCTATTCCGCAGATAGGGAGGACAATTTCTTTGAATATTCGATGACAATCCGTACTCCAAGTAACGATAGTATGCGCTCCCTCCCGACTATTCTTTCGGCGACCGAATCAATAACAGAATTCCACATTCATCAGACAGGGGATTGATACTGATCGTAGAAGCGTTCCGGTTGTTATGAAACACCCAAACCGCTAATGAGGGTTGTCTTTTCAGGCAATGGAATAGCGGATTTGGTATTTCCCGCAATAAGATTCTTTAATCCACAGGAGCCTGGAGTGTTCAAGAACCCGTGACTATCGGTTACCTTTGATTAGATATCCGACGCAAGACCCATTTCAACCTCTGCTGTCTTGCATCTTCTTTAGAATTCCCGAAAGCAGCCCGCTCCAGGGCAGGATGACCTTTTCTATGATCACTGAAATGGATACGCCGTATCCCCCTTGGCGTTGGAGCTTTCCTTCAACGGTCAGCAATTCACTTGTATAGATTACACGTGCAAAATCCTTCTGAACTCTGGAAAATGCCACAGCGTCCCACAAGCCTGTTTCATCCTCCAAGGTGAGAAACATGACTCGTTTACCGCTTTTGGTCGGCGGAGTATGTACGATGATGAGAAGACCGCTAAGCCGCACTCTTCGTCCTCCAGGCATATTTCGGAGCTGACGAGCGGTAACAACCCTTTGCTGCCTTAACTCGCTTCTCAACACGGCAAGAGGATGTTTGCGACAGAAAACGCTCATGGATGCCGCTTCTCTCAGGACAGTAGTGACATCGGATGTTTTATCGGGCACTTTAAACCTGTAGGAAACCCAGTATTTGTCTGTAGCGGCTGGTGATTTCACGCGACACTTCCCAGCACAATGTCTCCAATTATGAAAACATATGTTCTCATGTCAAGAGAAATACGTCTCAAAAAAATGCAAAATCAGGATTTTCATTGATCAGATTAGCCAGCCATGAGTATGTTTGAAAAACACGCTGCCTCCGACAGTCCATTACTGCTACGAGGGTATGTCCTATCAGATTCGCATCCGAGGAGATTATGACAACAAATAACTTGAAAAAAGTAATACTCCCCCTCAGTTCCTTCGATTCCTGAAAAAAAGTTTGAAATCGTCTCCGGCGCAGCCCAGTTCAGTGTGAATCCAAGCCTGAGAAAAGATCTCCGGCTGGGCAAGTGTCGCTGATACCCCGCGTCAAACAAAAAATAAGAGATTTTTTTAACAACGGCTGCCTCGCTTCGTCCAAAAGAATAATTCCTTAAGGCTGTGAGCCAAAGCCTTTCCGCCTGGTATTTTATATCCTTGCGAGCCGTCTGAGAATGCAGGCGGGCGGATTGAACGCAGAGAGGCTATCTCTGTTTGAAATGAACAGGAGGGGTAGATATGAGTCGTCCGGTCATTATCTTTTTGGTTCTCGCAAGCTGTGTTATGTCTATTGCTCTGGCGGATAACAGACTTTCGAACGACGAGGCTGCGATCCGGCAGACCCTTGATTCCTACGTCGAAGCATTCAACAACAATGATTCTTTTGCACTCTCTAATCTTTGGTCTGAAGACGCCGAGTACGAGGACGAGACGGGAGAAATTTATCGGGGTCGCAAGGAAATTCAGGAGGCATTCAAACAATTCTTCAGTGAGAACAGGGGAGTCAGGCTCAAAATTAGCGTTGAAAAGATTAACAAGGTGTCTTCCGGAGTCGCCGTGGTAGCAGGGAAGAGTTCGGTATCCGCCCCAGGCGAAGAGGCGGACGATTCCGAGTTTGTTTCTCAATTTATAAAGAAGGACAACCAATGGCAGATAGCCAAGGTTGGAGAGGGTCTTGATTCGCCCAATTACCAGCGCTTGAAGGACTTGGAATGGTTGATAGGTGAATGGACTGACGAAAAGAATGCCGGTCAGATGCAAACCATTGCGCAATGGACCGCAAACAAGAATTTCATAACGGTGTCCTTCGCGATTCAGACAAACGAGATCGATGTGGAAGGCACTCAAATCATAGGATGGGACCCTGTCAACAAGACAATAAAATCGTGGATCTTCGATTCCCTCGGAAGTGTTGCTGAGGGCGTCTGGTCCAAGCAGGGTTCCCGTTGGCAGGTCAAGGTCTCCCGCATTTTCAATGATGGTGCAAAAGGCTCAGAGACCTACATCTACGAGCCTGACAACAAGAACACATTTGTCTGGAGCGCGACTGCTCGCGTGGACAACGGACAGCAGCTACCCGACATAGACGTGATCAAGATTGTTCGGAAGCAATCTGAGAAAGACTAAATTGGAATACGAGTCCCAAGTAGGAGGGGAGGAACGAACATGAAAAAAATGCCGCTCTGTTTTCTTATCGTGGTAGCGTTGGTAGGTCTCTCCGACGGAGACATATGGGCGATTGGCAAACGAGGAGGGGGTGGACATCACTCCGGTGGTGCAAAGGCTCATCACCAGGCAAAGAGCCATCCCCAAAAGCATAAGGCGGTTGTTCATCACCATCCCCAGAACAGCTCCCTGCATCATGCACATCACGCGAAAGCATTAGAACATCACCCTCACCTTACGCCACATGGACTAAAAGAAGTTCACAGACATGCAAAAAGAATCAATCCGGGAGGTCCTGTCCGTGGACTGCATCGACCTCACAACGTCCTCAAACCAACCAATCCCGCCAGATTGGCGAATGTAGCTCAGAATGTGCAAACTCAGTTCACAGCAAATCACAGAAACGCATTCACTCCACACTGGTGGGAAAATCACCCCGTAACCAACATAACGAACATCCGGTGGTATCCTCGTTGGTGGGCGCACCGAGGGCCATATTACTGGTGGAGAGCTGCAACTTGGGCAGCCATGACAGGATGGATGCCGGGCGTAGCTTGGTCGTCACCTATTACATATGATTACGGAAATAATATTTACTATCAAGACGATGGTGTCTATGTTAACGGAAAACGGAAGTATTCGGCTGACGAATACTACGAACAGGCCCGCACTATTGCTTTGAATGAGCCGCAAGGAGTCTCTGAGAAATCAGAATGGATGCCACTGGGTGTTTTTGCCCTCCAGCGTCAAAATGCAGATACTCCGCACGCGATTCTGCAAATGGCGTTAAGCAAAGAAGGCGCTATCGCCGGATCTTTTTACAATACCGCTACGGAAAAGACCCGACCTGTTCATGGATCAGTCGATAAGCAGACCCAACGTGCCGCATGGACGGTGGGCAATGGCGCTGGAGGGAAGATGATCATGGAGACTGGTGTGCATAATCTTACTGAAGCCAAAAGCCAGGTATTGGTTCATCTTGGGGCGGACAAAGCTCGAAAATGGATTCTTATTCGGATGAATAAGCCCAAACCTGAAACTACTACAAGCAGACTGTGACCCAGCCATTCATATGGAAAGGCGTCAAGAGCAATGACACTACATCGGTCGACTGTCTTAGGGCATCAGTGTGGAGTCATCAGCGTGCAAGCTGCTTTGGTTGCGTTGGTAACCATCTTCAGTTTACCAGTCTATGGTGACCACGATGAAGTGTTTACAAACGCAGGCTACCAGAGCCAGGACCTCCAGTCACTCGTGACTGAAGGAGTTCAAGGCGCCTCAGGGGATAATATCATTGGCTTGGCGAAGGATGGGACTGACGAAGCGGGATCTTCCTCATTGGGTTCCCCTAAGGGTCCGCGGCGGGTTTCGTTTTATCGTCTGCGTGTGCAGTGTGTCAGCACATCGAACTGGATGAGGCTCTCAGTCAAAAACCCGGACAAAATTCTGAGCTTGCGAGTAATGTCCGTCGTTGGCAAGCCAAATCACTTCCGGGCTACTCCACTCCATCTGGCCCTCGAACAGTCTCCCGAAGCAGCCAGGGCAGAGCAGGCCATCGGTTTGACCGTGGATTTCGCTCTCGCTGCGAATGCGTCAGCTCAGCCGCTCCGGTTCTTTTTGCAAAAGGGTGACTTGAACGGCGTCACCGTGCGTATCTACCATGTTTCAGCCAAAGATGAACAACCGCTTCAAGAAATCAACAGCTATGCTGTCCTCGGCAGCGATCACCATAATCTCTCGGATTTCTCTGTCAACCTGACCTCGGTAAAGAGTCTATCGCTGCACGAGAAGTGGATCACACGTGTCCCTAATCAGAGAATGCTCTGGGCATTTTATTATCCGTGGTATCGTTTGCCCAATTGGACGAGTCCACGCCTCAAAGACCACCCTGTCGTATCCTACGCTTCTTCCAGTCTGCATGACATTATGCGCCAGATCAAGCAGGCCCAGGGAGCCGGGATTGACGGCTTTATCTCATCATGGTGGGGACCGGGGAGCTATGTTGACCAAAATTTGAAGATCCTTTTGGAAGCTGCCAAACAAAAAGGATTCCGTATCGCTATCTACTTTGAAACTTTGCACCGAGGGCAACCCAGAGATGAAGATGAGATCTTCCGCTGGCTGGCCTACGTCATTGCAACGTATCGTGACCACCCTGCGTACATGAAGCTCAACGGCAAACCGGTGATCGTCGTTTGGGCAGCACCTAGGGTCTCGCGGGAGACATGGAGGAGCATTTTTTCCAAACTGCGCCACAGGGGACTCGATGCCATTTATTTGGCAATGGGCCACAACATTAGCTTTCTCGATGTCTTTGATGGTTTGCACCAATATGGGGTGTTTAATATTTCAGATATTGGGCAAGTGGACCGCCGAATAGGGCGTGCGACACGAAATTATCCCCTTCTGGCGCAGGATCCCTCTCCGAAAATTTGGGCTGCCGCGGTCCAGCCCGGCTACGACGAACGTTTAATACCTAAACGGAAAGGACTTTTCAAAAATAGAGATGGCGGTGCATTTTATCGTTCCACGTTTGAAGCTGCTATTCAAAGCGACCCTGATTGGATCTTTATCACTACATGGAATGAGTGGTGGGAACACACCCATATCGAGCCGAGTGAGCTTTATGGAGATCAGTATTTGAGAATTACGCGAGAATTCGCGGAGAAGTGGAAGAGGAACCGATCCCTTAAATTGTCAGAACCCTAAATCCGACTTGTTAGGCTGGAGGAGGGAAAAGCTGGATGCACTGGAAACCAGCGAAGGTGTCATGCCATCGCTCCACAAGGTTGATATTGGCTCTGCTTCTGTTTCTTCCAGTCACTGCCCGTGCTCACGGTCTCGATGATCTTTTGCTCTATGTTGGAGTACCTCTTGTATTTATCATTGTTATCTTAGCCCCCTTCATCAAGTGGTGCACTCTCCGCTTAGTCCTGAACGACACCGTTCGATCTCTGCTCATCCCGATCAGTCTCATCGGGCTGTGCGCCTGCGTCGCTGCTTTCTATGTTGTAGGGCACTGGAATGTGTTGGACCGGATCTATCGTTGGTACGGATACGAAAACCGGTAAGTATCCGTAATAGCAGGAATGGGTGTCTGGGTTTTGCTTTGGCTTGCGGCAAACGTTATTATTTGCTGGTTCGACCGGCTAACGCTTCCAGCGGTCAGATTTTATCCTGGAGAAAACGAATACTTTTTTCAGCAAGTCTTGGAGCCATATCGCCTGGCCTTTCATGGCTCTTTATGATTTTGAGTCAGTAGCAGTTGAGAGAAGCATGGAATGATTGGAGTTTCAAGGAGATTACCAGCATACCGACGGGCCTTCAGATGGCCCAGGACAGTCTCACAATCCGAGATGACACATTTTGCAACCCGTTATCGTTATTTTCCTGGCAACTGTTAACCATATCATGACGATTCGATGAGTGGATAATGCCTTGGGATGACATCGGGCATTGTAAGGGATCAATCTCTGGATTGAGATTTCGGGTTATGAGACAGATGGAAGAATGAAAACATGCAACAATACCGCAGAGCATTTTCAAGCATTGTTAATACCGACGTGAAGCAGGTGAAGCATCTGAATGTCATCCTCGGATTGGTGATTGCCGCTTCTGCCCTAATTCCGGCAACTCAGACTTTCGCCAACGATACAGTTGCTCGCGTCGGCGCGGGCGGACTCAGTTTTACCAAGACGGAGGATATTCGAATGCTCGAAGAAATCCTCCAGATTTCCCGAAGGCAGGTGAAGGTCAAATATCGATTCCGAAATGAATCTGATCAGGATATTCACACGACTGTCGCATTTCCTCTGCCATCCTATGATGTGTGTCCCTCTGACGCCCCCCGATGCCAGGGAAATTATGAAAACCTTCAAGGTTCGAGTAGAGGGTCGTCCAGTATCAACAGAAACCTCGCTTCAAGCTATGGTTGGTGATCGCGATGTGACTGCTCAGCTCCGCGGACTCGGTCTGTCGGACGAACAAATGTCCGGTCTGCAAAGTTATTATCGCCACGAATCACCTTATGCCGATCTCACAGAAGATCAAAGAAACGAACTCGAAGCACTGGATTGCTGGCAAGTAGCTGCAACATTCTTCTGGCAACAGAGTTTTCCCGTTGGGAAAGAAGTTGTTGTAGAGCACCAATACGAGCCGCTCGTTGGCTTTACCTTCGATTCAGCCTACTACCAAGGTCTCTACATCGCTCAGATGCTGCCGCCCTGTCTAGACGAGAGGAAGGGACGCATCCTCGGAAATCGTCTGATTAAAGACTATGCAAAAATCGTCGATCAGAATCCTTATATTGTGAGGTACGACTTGGAATACATCTTGGGGACTGGTCGAAACTGGAAAGGACCAATTGGAGAGTTCAGACTGAGTATCCAAAAAGATGCAGATGAGATTCTGTCTTATTGCTTTCCCGCCAAGCTTAAGAAAATCAGCTCAACCGTGTATGAATTTCACCAGAAAGACTTCGTACCTCCCGATAACCTTGTCTTGTATTTCTACCGGGTCGGTCAACTGGATCCGGGAAAAGAATTGGGGTCCATTCGAAAAATTGAAGTTCATCCCAAGAAATGAAGTCAGCGACCAGCATTCCGTGAGTGGGCGCAGAGGTACTTAATTTGGGATCGCCCAACTCATAACAGATTGAACCTCTTTCGGGAAAATTACCACTTGTGGAGGTGATCTTCATGACTCCGAACTTCCTCATGACTGTGCTATTCCCATTGGTGTTTGTCGTCATGGCTTTGTTCTTCTCAGTCATCGGACTACGTGGCATAGTTTATAAGAAGCCGTTCGTTATCCGGTCGCGATGGTTTCTTATTCTAATTTTGCTTGGTTTCACGCCCGCTATGCTGCCGTCCATACCGTTTTCAGGACTAGGTCATAGCAGCGGACACCTTATGATTGTTCAATGGCTCAGTCTAGCAATATTACTTGTTGTGCTCATTTTCCTGTCCTTTACGCTGAGAGGATACATAGCATTTGGTGTTACCGACACATCCTTCCGAGATGGATTGCTGGCTTCCTTGAAAAAACTGAATTTCCCGCACGAAGAGACACTTGCTATGGTCAGGTTACTCACGATTGGAGCCGATCTCCAGGTAGCTGTTCAGTCATGGATAGGAACCGGACAACTGAAGATGAAGCAGCGGCAATTCGCCGGGGTGCTGAGCGAGATTGTGCGAGGTATGAACGAGTACTATCAGAGCGGCGCAGTTTCAAAGATGAACTTGACCTGCTGCATATTCTACCTTGTGGTGGGGGTGTTGATGCTGCTTTGTGCGGGAGGCTTCTTGTTCGCTTTCAGCAAAATGCACTGACATGATCCTCAGCCCGCAGCGAGCGAACGCGGGGAGTCGGCAACGGTTGTAACGTGAAGACAATGAGCCGGAAGAGTCGTCGATGGAGGGCGTTGGTATCTCCTACGAGTCGCTGATTTGCAACCGGCGGGATTCCAATTGTGAGGGGCGGAGGTCCATAATGCACCTTGGAGTGGCTAGATTCTTAATAACGGTGCTGATCCTATTATTGATTTTCTGTTCCAGGGCTTTCCCTGACATGTCAACTGCTCGTGTGGGCGCGGGCGGGATCACCTTCACCAAAAGCAAGGACATTCGAATGCTCGAAGAGGTTTTGGAGATTTCCCCCAAAAAGATACTAGCCAAATTTCGCTTCAGAAATGAATCGAACAAGGACATTCACACAACTGTTGCATTTCCTGTAGCTCCGTACGCCTGGAGGGCAGGGGATTATAAAGAAGCGTCTCTTATGGCAACTTTCAAAGCTTGGGTAGATGACCGTCCTGTTCCGCTAAGAGGCATTCGTAAGGTTGTTCTTGATGATCGAGATGTAACGGATCAGCTTCGAGACCTGGGGTTGTCCGAGGAAGACATCTTCGATGCATCCAGTCTCACGGAAGATCAAGGAGAAGCTGTGGACAAACTCGTCGACGGCAGGTGGGATGATTTGAAGATGTCTGACACGGCGCTTTGGGAGCAGACCTTCCCTTCAGGAAAAGAAATTGTTGTCAAATTTTCTTATGAACCGGTTGCAGGAGGTAATTACACCGAATACTATGACAAAGTTCATGGCTCTTTGTCTCTTGAGGAACTAGAAACCTATGCTTATATCCCCGTCCACGACTGGTCTGAATTATTGGCATCTCTTGATGAAAATAAAGAAGCGTGTCTGGACCGGCGCACAAGGCTGGCAATGCTCAAGCAAATCGAAGGCTTGGTTGCCAATGGAACCAACTTAATGGATTTCTATGTGAAGGATATCGAGTATATCCTCAGTACTGGGCGGAATTGGAAGGGTCCAATCAAAACCTTCACCTTGCGGATCGAAAAAGAAAGACCAGATGACTTCATATCGCTGTGCTTTCCCGGTAAGCCCAAGAAGATCAGCCCCGTGGTCTATGAGTTTTACAAAAGAGATTTCGTGCCGCCCGACAACCTTGTCGTATATTTCTACATGATTCGTCCGAGTATGATCGACGGCGGACACGAGTGATCTGTGGAAAAGCGGAGATAGCGCCAGTGAGAGTTGCGGCAGTTGTAGAAAAATTTCTCTTTTCATCATCGCTCTTGCTTCAAGCTAACATCCATATCAAAGATTATGATTGACTCTCTGTCTTGCTGCTACAGATGCCTTTTCTTTTTCACAGGATTGTCGAGGATACCATAAAGAGGCGATGCACCTAGTGGTGTCCCAGCTCAGGTGGTTACTTACTGACGTTTTCTTGGACTTTTTCGCGTTGCCTGAACTTCCAGGTTCCGGCATTGCTTTCCTGGACGCAATCGTGCGCTGTGAAGATGGGAGAGACTTATCGATCCGCCTCATCACGTCTTCGAGCGGCTTCCAAAAGTAGGTGTGTCCCAGTTCTTTGAATTGTCTTCCTGTCCGGTTCGGTCCAAGCTAGATGCACAAATTTTCCTCTGGGGAACATCATGCTCGAATAAAACGCGTCTTCTCCTTCAAGTCCGCCATTTGTAGCATGAAGAATCTCACCATCCTTCAGATACACCTTACACGCTGTCCGATTCGGAAAACTAATTTTCAGGACTGTGCGTCGTCCGTCAAGTAATATCCATTGAATATAATCCAGAATATCAACCCCCTCCACCATTCCCGAATACGAATACTCCGTTTTCTTCGTCAGACGACTTGCTTCTTGCTGAATCGGGAAAAGTCCTGACAGAGTGACCGTTTCCAGGTATCCCATTTTGCGGGCATTCAGTTCCTGCTGGGAGATTAATCTCGCTGCAAGGAGCTTTCGAAATA
>JBKQRG010000414.1:0-97825 GCA_052144015.1 Desulfomonilaceae bacterium | reverse complement strand
TACCGGCGCTGCGCACCTCGGCCGTGTACATTGTGGGAGCCAAGGCTCCGCAGTATGCCCGGGGAATGGGTTTTATCCCTCTCTCCACCTTCAAGGAAGCTATGAAGCAGGCGGAACGTTTCGTCGGGAAGAACCCACGCATTCTTTGCACCCCGGAATGTTTCACAGGCGGGGTCGCGGTCCACCTCCACCTTAAGGAGTACGCCAATGGCTGAGGTTAAGCTGATGAACGTTGCCAAGAAGTTCGGCAAAGTTCAGGCGATCGACGATTTCACCCTGCACATCAAGGACGGGGAATTCGTGATCTTTGTGGGGCCTTCCGGGTGCGGGAAAAGCACTGTTCTGCGCTGCATTGCAGGCCTAGAAGAGATCACTTCGGGAGAGATCTACATCGGAGAAAAACTGGTGAACGACATCCATCCCAAGGACAGGAACATTGCCATGGTCTTCCAGAACTATGCTCTTTATCCGCATATGGATGTTTACGAGAACATGGCGTTTTCCCTAAAGCAGAAAAAAGTCCCGAAGGAGGAGATCGACCATAAGGTTCGAAGTTCCGCAAAAATGCTAAGGATTGATCAATTGCTGGAACGAAAACCGAAGGAACTCTCCGGTGGTCAGCGCCAGAGAGTGGCCTTGGGTAGAGCCATTGTCCGCAACCCCCAAGTGTTTCTGTTTGATGAACCGCTTTCCAACTTAGATGCCAAACTGCGGATTCTGATGCGTGCCGAACTCCTAGATCTTCATCAAAAGCTCAGGACCACCAGCATTTATGTGACCCATGATCAGGTGGAGGCCATGACCATGGGAGACCGGCTTGTGGTGATGAACCAGGGTCGGATTCAGCAGCTGGACACCCCTGAAAAACTATATGACTACCCCGTCAACCGGTTTGTAGCGGGCTTCATAGGCTCACCACCAATGAATTTCATCGAGTGCAGGGTCACCAAGGAAGACGGAAAGCTCCATGCGAGGACCGAGACTCTGAATTTCCAGATTCCTGAAGAAAGGGCGCGCAAGCTCGGACCGTATGTCAGGAAAGATGTGGCTCTGGGCATAAGGCCTGAACACATTCTGGATCCTCTTTCCTCTGCACAGAGGGGGGAAGGGGAAACGTTTCATGCCTCGGTGTGGATGGTTGAGCCTCTGGGCTCTGAAAAGTTCGTTCACTTGAGAGTTGGGACAACAACGCTGGTGTCGAAGATGGCGTCCCACATCCCATTAAAAATAGGTGAGGACGGTCTTTTCGTTGCCAGGATGGACCACGCGCACTTCTTTGATAAAGATACGGAGTTGGTGATCGGGTAAAAATTCGTGAAAGGAGGACTATTATGGAAAAGATTACACGCAGGGAGTTCATGAAAACAACGGCCAAGGTGGGCGGGTTAGCGTTTGCAGGAAGTGCGGCTCCTGTTTTTTTGAGATTTGCAGCGGCCGAGGAAAAACAAGGTGAATACTTGAAAGCCAAGATCAACTGGCGCCAAGTGGAAGGAGAAAAAATCAGGATCCTGGTCACGCCGGCTCATTACTTCACAAAGTTCCGGTCTGTGTCTCATGAGTTCACTGAACTCACGGGCGTCAAAGTGGATTTTGAGATCATCCCTCCCAGAGAAAACCGCGAGAAGGCGATCCTTGATCTCGGAGCGAAAACAGGGAACTATGCGACCCATACCGCTGATCCTATGTTCCTTCCTCTTTATGAGGCGAATCATTGGATCGATCCTCTCGACGACTACATCAATGATCCAAAATTAACAGACAAGAGCTGGTTCAACGAGGAAGATATTGTTCCCCTGTGGCGTGCTGCGAACTCGGTGAAGGGAAAACTCTATGGCATGCCTGTAGAGGGTGAAGTGACCATTCACATCTATAGGGCAGATGCCTGCGAAAAACTAGGCATTAAACCACCTGAGACTCTCGCCGAATTCAAAGAAGCTGCGATGAAAGCGAATAAATTGGATGGCAAAATGGCAGGTGCGGCTCTGCGGGGCTTCAGGGGCGCAGGGCAGAATGTCTATATCTGGCCCTCCCTGTTCCTGGAATTTGGGGGGAAATGGTTTGATGATAACGGCAAGCCTCAGGTGAACAGTGAAGCCGGGATCAAGGCTCTAGAGTATTATTGTGATCTTCTCCAGAACTTCGGGCCACCGGGCGTGGAGAACATGAACTGGCCCGAAATCATGGAGGCCTTTGCCGGCGGCAACATTTTTCAATACATCGACTCCAATTCCACTGCATCCATCATCGAAGATAAGCGCAAGTCCAAAGTAGCCGGCCTGATAGGCTATCAGCGCTGGCCCCAGGGACCAACCGGCCGGAGAGTAACGAGCATCTGGAACTGGGCATTTCCCATCAGTGCGGCCCTTTCGAAAAAGAAGAAGGTCGCCACATGGCTCTATCTCCAGTGGCTGGCCTCCAGGCCAACCCAGTTCAGCTCTGCTATTTATAAGGACACTCCGGAGGCTGTAGTCCGGACAGGCGTGAACCGCATTTCAATTTGGAGTGATCCGGAATATCGGAAAGTGATCGACTATACGCGGAATTATGCGGACGTGGTCCTCACGTCTATGAAAGAAGATATGGATGTGAATTGGCGGCCCAGGCTTCCTGAGTGGCCAAAGATCGGCGAGCTCATGGCAGTGGCCATTCAGTCCGCACTTGTCAAACAGACCACGCCGAAGGAGGCCCTGGATGAGGCGAACAGAAATATCGCCAAGATCATGGCAAAATAAGGACTGAACCGCTCTCCACATCCTTCTCACTGCCAGGGAGAGGAGAGAGAAAAAAGAGGATAATCGTGTTCAATGGTGGAGAAGAGAAAAAGCGCCTAAGGCCAAGCTATATCCGGCAGCAGGAACGCTTCGGTTTTGCCATGATCACACCAAGCATGCTATTCCTGTTTCTGATGGCTGCCTTTCCGCTGATCATGCTGGTGGCCATGAGCGGTTTTCGCATTGACTTTACAAATCCCTCGGAAAATCAGTGGGTCGGGCTTGGAAACTATCTTCAGATGTTTCACGACTCCCGTTTTCTCCACGCCGTCAAGGTGACCGCCATCTACACCATCTCAACGGTGTTCTTGCAAGTGGTGACCGGTCTTGCTCTGGCTCTGGCTTTTTTCCGGAATTTCAGGGGTCAGGGATTTCTCAGAGTGAGTGTACTGCTTCCCATGATCCTGGCGCCTGTCGTTGTGGGGCTTGCTTTCCGAACCATGATCATGACCCCGCAGTACGGCATCCTGGATTACATTTTTGTGCTCTTGGGGTTTGGTTCCAAGCCTTGGCTGGCAGATCCGAACTGGGCGCTCCTTTCCGTGATCATCATCCACACGTGGCAGTGGACTCCCTTCGCCTTCCTGGTTTTTCTTGCGAGCCTTAATGCTCTGCCTTCGGATCCCCTGGAGGCGGCACTGATGGATGCGCGGAATGCCTGGCAGCGCTTATGGCATGTGATCTTGCCCATGATCCGGCCCGCCGTGATGATCGTGATCATTCTCCGCACCATGGTTGCTCTCCGCGCATTCGCTGCGATCTTCTCTGCTACGGGGGGAGGCCCGGGGACAGCCACTGAGATCCTCAATCTCTACACTTACAGGGAATCGTTTAACTCTCTAAACCTTGGCTACGGGGCTGCGTTGGGAACGACACTTCTCGCCATTACGGTCGTTGTTTCCATCATTTTTTTCAGGATGAGACAGTCCGGAATGTAGGAGGTTTGAGCGGTGGCCGACAAGAAAATGCGTTTGTGGTTGGGAGGACTCCGATCCGGGCTGGTCTTCAGCCTTTATGGGATCATGATCCTGGTATGGACATTTCCGGTCATCTGGGTCATTCTCACTTCTCTGAAAATGCGGGATGAGATTTTCACACTTCCTCCCACGATCTTCTTTCACCCGACAACCATTCATTACACCGAGGCGTTGCTGGACCAGGACATTCTGTCCGGCATCATCAACAGCCTGCTGGTGGCTTCTGGGACGACCCTACTTACTCTGCTTGTTGCGGTGCCAGCAGGTTACGGCTTTTCCCGAGTTCGATTTCCTTTTCGGGACCGGCTCTCCTTCTTCGCGCTCCTGGCACAGATGGCTCCGCCCATCGGGCTTATCATTCCGTGTTTTCTCATTCTCAGCCGACTCGGGATGCTGGACACTTATTCAGGACTAATCGTTGTTCACATGACCCTCACCGTCCCTTTCAGCATCTGGCTCATGATTACCTATTTTCAGGACCTTCCGCTCTCTCTGGAGGAAGCGGCTATGGTGGATGGCGTCTCACCCTTTAACACTTTCCTTAAGGTGGTACTTCCCAATGTGTGGGGCGGAGTGGGAGTGACGTCCATCTTCGCCTTTTTAGAATCGTGGAATGAGTTCCTTTACGCCGTTGTGTTGACAGGGTCTGAGACAAAGACAGCGCCAGTGGCTATCTTCGGCTTCCTGGCAGCGGAAGAGAGCCGGTGGGGACCATTTACGGCAACTGGGGTGATGATCATGGCCCCCGTGATCATAGTGGCCCTTGTGGCTCAGCGCCACATCGTCAAAGGGATGACCATGGGTGCAACAAAAGGTTGACACAGAGACTAATGCGGAGGTCAATAAGAAGTGAAAGATAAAAAGCTCTTGATGCTGGGGCTTGATGCCGCGCTCCCGGACCTGATCCAGCGGTTTGTTGGAGAGGGGAACATGCCCAACGTTAAGCGCCTGATGGGGGAAGGGTTCTTCTCCAGAATGATCACCACTTTCCCGCCTCTGACCGCTGCGGCCTGGGGCGCTATCACCAGCGGGGCAGGGCCGGGTACAGCAGGCATCCCCAGCCTCATGGTCCATGAGCCTGGTGAGCCCCTCGACAAATGGTACACATCTTTTGACCGCCGGATGCTCAAGGCAGAAACCCTTTGGGAAGCTGGAGCTAGGGTCGGGAAGAAAACGTTGCTCATGAACTGGCCGGTCACCTTCCCCTTGGGGATTGACAACGGTATCCAGCTTGCAGCCTCACTCAACCCGCCCTTTCGGTATTTCTATATGCCCCTGTGGGACATTGCATCCTCCGCGGTCTTTTCGACCAAGAAAGAACGGTGCAACCAGGTTCCCGGTCGCACCGTGCAAGTGGCCTTCAAGCCGGCATCTGAGTGGAAGAATGTGCCCAGCCACTCCATGACTCCTCTGGAGCTTACGATCCAAGTTCCTCCGACCTACGCTAAAGGGCCGACCTATCACGTTTTAATTCTGGACTCCAAAGGTAACGGTTATGATCGAGTAATCATCTCCCCAACCAGAGATGGGTCGCAAAAAGTTGCCGATCTTCGCGAGGGAGAGCGTAGCGGTTGGGTCGAGTCAAAATTTGTGGACTCACAATCACAGCAAAGACGGGGGCGCTTTTATTTCTATCTGGTTCGCCTCCGGGACCGTGAGGATTTTCGCTTGTATCAAAGTGCGATCAACACGGCGGAAAATTTGACCCTTCCCGCTGAAATCACCCATGAACTCGTCAAGGCCGCCGGGCCCTATATGGAAGTCGATGATCCTTGGGCGTACATGGACGGTTGGGTGACCATGGACTTCTACCTGGACCAACTCACCCAGCACAACGACTGGTGGGAAAAGGCGACGCGCTTTGGCTTGAAAAAGATTGACTGGAACATGGCCTTCAGCTGGGTGGGAACGATTGACCACATCCAACATGTTCTCTACGCGGGCATTGACCCGAAGTGCAGCTATTACAGCGAACAGGAAGCTCCGAAGATTCTGGGGTACATCCGCAGGGTTTATGCTGAAATCGACGAGCGAATCGGCCGCATTCTTCAGGATGTGGACCTCAATGAAACGCTCGTCTGCGTTGTTTCGGACCATGGGTTTTCCGCTATTGAGTGGAACCCTTACCTCAAACATCATCTGGCCAGCGCCGGCTTGATCCAGTTCTCGCTCGATGATGAAACCAACGAGATGGTGATCGACTGGTCCAGCACCAAGGCCTTTCCTCTGGAACCGTGCCACGCGCACATCTTTGTCAACCTCAAAGGAAGGGATCCTGATGGCATAGTGAATCCAAGAGATTACGAGAAGGTTCAGGAAGAGATCATCGATGCCCTGCTGAGCATGCGAGATCCTCGAAACGGTCGGCGCGTCGTAGAAATGGCCATCCCCAAGAGAGAGGCCGGGACCTTGGGTGTCTTTGAACAGGAGGGTTTCCATCGGATTGGGGATGTGCTCTTTGCCCTCAAGCCACAGTACATGGCTAATCCTTTTGTGTATCCGGCTGCCGTGAAGTACCGAGACGGCACAGAAAGGGTGATCATGAACCCTGAAGGGTATGAGCCGGCTGAACTCCACCGCAATTTCACGGGAGTACATCTGTGCCTGCCCGCTTGCCACGAAATGCATGCCGCCGTGATCCTTGGCGGCGGTGGGATGCGGAAAATGGAGAGAGCTTATCCCATGAACGTCATTGATCTCGCTCCAACGATAGCCCATCTTCTAGGAACACCGATACCAAAGAATGCAGAGGGCAATGTCTTGAAGGAATTTCTATAACAGGTGAGAAACCGTAACCAAATCCACTTTGTCGGGTAACCTGGAGAAATCCTCCTCCTTGATGGGGATGGGCAAGGGTGGGGGTGGAAGAATCGTGGGATCCCAATTGCTGTTTTTTCAGGAGGATTCAGATGAATGAAATTGGTTTGATCGGAGCAGGGGTGATGGGGCGCACCGTCGCCCAGAAAATCTTGAGCGGCGGTTACGGCCTGCTGGTCTACGATGTCAGCGCTTTCTGCATCGAGAAGGCAAAGGACCTGGGGGCTTCGGTAGCCGCTACTCTCGCCGAGGTGGCCGAAAAGGCGAAGATCATCCTCATGCTGCTTCCGGGCCCGGAGGATGTCCGCGCCTGCGTATCCGGCGAAAAGGGCTTGCTTTCCACGGCGTCAGCCGGGACGGTGATCGTCGACATGAGTACCATTGACCCGGCTACGACAACCGAAATGGCCGCTTTAGCACTAGCGAAAGGTGTCGGGTACGTCGATGCCCCTGTTCTGGGTAGACCGGCCACCGTCGGTCACTGGGCGCTGCCTGCCGGGGGCAGACCGGAAGATATCGACCGGTGTCGGCCAGTTTTGAGCCTCTTTGCTGCCCATATCCTGTATGCCGGCCCTTCCGGTTCGGGTCACAAGATCAAATTGCTGAATCAGATGATGTTCGGTGCCATCAACGCCATGACGGCCGAGATGATGGCCGTGGCGTCCCGAATCGGCATCGAGCCGAGGCTGCTATACGAGACCATCACCGCCAGTCAGGCCGGTACGGTAAGCAACCTGTTCAAGGAACTCGGGGGCAGGATCGCAACCGGGAATTATGAAAACCCCACCTTCACTGTGGATCTACTGGTCAAGGACGTACGGCTGGCCGCGCAAATGGCTAGCGACCACGGGGCACCCCCTCTGCTCGTCCGCAGTGTGGAATTAATGAACCAAATGGCTCAAGTCCAGGGGTTCGGTAGCGAAGATACGGCTGTGATGTGGAAAAGTGTGAAAAGGATGTGGGAAAAGAAAGGAGAATGATTCACGTGCTCAAGAGGTAACGCCTACCCATTATAACGAGGATTGGTCCAAAAGCAGACGAAAGCACGGAACGTTGCCCCATCCATTATGCTTCCTGAAGAACCAAACAGTTCCCGTAGGATGCGGTGACCAGGGGGAACCGCATCAATCGAGGTTTTTCTCGAACGATGCGGTTCGCTTCGCTCACCACATCCTACTCTTTTGCTGGCAGGCACCTGAGCCTGCTCCGGTCACAGATCCGGGGTCCCTGCCGGTGCAAGACATGATCTCCTCACGGAGGCCGGTCACTACCGGAACTTTCGTCGATGCCTATCCCGTCCAAGATGTCCGTCGCCATCAAATCCCTTTTTTCCAAAACAGGCTCTCTCTACGAATGCTGAATAGTGGGTAGGGCTAACCTAAAGCCGCTTCCACGATACGGCTAAAATAGCTTGCACCGATGGGCAGCACTTCATCATTGAAATCAAAGGCAGGATTGTGAAGCGGCGGCGAATCCTCGCCATTACCGATGAACGCGAGCACGCCCGGAATCTCTTTCAGGAAAAAGCTGAAATCCTCTCCGCCCATGAGAGGCACTCCTAGCACTACGTTGGTTTTGCCCAGCAGACTCCGCGCGATCGCGGCGGCAAATTGTACTTCTTTTTCAGAATTCACGAGCGGAGGGCACCCTTTGTAGTAATCTAGTTCTGCGGTAACTCCATAACCGGATGCGATACTATTTGCCATTAACCCGATCCTTTTTGGCAAGACGTCCTCGTACTCCGTGTTCATATAGCGGGCAGTGCCCTTAATCTCGACCGAGCCGGGAATGACGTTGTAATTATTAGTGCAGGATTGAAAACTGGTCACGGAAACTACCACAGGTTCTATAGGATCTGTGTCGCATGACGCGATCGTCTGCAAGGCGGAAACTATGCTGGCCCCGGCAATTACGGGGTTTTTGGCCAAATGGGGTAGTCCGGCATGCCCTCCAAGACCCGTTATGTTTATTTTGAAGTTATTTACGGCCGCCAGAAGCGGCCCCGGAGTGATGGTCATACGCCCGACCGCCAGTGCTGGAATAATGTGCAACGCGTAAACCGATTCCATAGCGTATTTTTCAAACAGGCCGTGTTCAATCATGCTCAATGCACCGTTTGCTATTTCCTCGGCCGGCTGAAAAATGAATACCACAGTTCCCTGAAAATTCCGTGTAAATGCCAGATACCTTGCCGCGGCCAGCAGCATGGCAATGTGCCCGTCATGGCCGCAGGCGTGCGACACGCCTTCAACTGTAGAACGATGATCGTGCTCTCCCGCGTCGGATACCGGTAGGGCATCCATGTCCGCTCGTAATCCTATTACAGGTCCGGCTCCGTTTCTCAGAACGCCAATCACACCGGTAGAGCCTGCCTGTTCCTCGATCTCATCCATTCGGAACGACCTGAGAATTCCGGCCACTTTTCGTGCTGTATCAGTTTCTTGGTGCGCCAATTCCGGGTGCAGATGGAAGTCTAGACGCCACTGAACTATTTCATCGTGACGGTCAACTATGTCCTTGATAAGATTCATTGGTTCACCGAAACATAAATAGGATTGTTTGAGCCGAGTATTGATAACCGAAATCATCCGGTGGTCGTGCCAGCTACGTTTTGGGGAATTGAGGGCCGTGAGATAGCTCCGCTGATCCCTACAATAGCCTATATATCGAAACCAACACGCCCCAACCCACGCAAAACCAGCTTTATGACCATGCAAAAGCTCTCTGATTCGCTTTTTTGAACATACCTCGCCTCTGGACACTGCGTCAACCAGGATTTATTGACCCCCACCTGAAACAATTTAGTGGTAATCCATCCACTCTCCCAGTAACCTCTCACTTACGGGCGGCCAGAGAATGTCATTGCGAGCGGAGCGAAGCAATCTCGCGGCTTTGGAGATTGCTTCGTCGTTTCACTCCTCGCAATGACAAATCCACGCCCCTCCTAACTGAGGCGTTACCTCTCCCAGGGTAATTTATATGCAATTTGACGCGAAATGATGTATAAAGATGCAATCTGAAACAACATCGGGGTAACAAATCAGTCAAAAATTTTAGCGCTTAGGAGGCCGTAGCCGGCAATAGTAATGCTCGCGAACTGCCAAGCGCCGGAATTCATTCAGATTTTTTCCGGTGGATTCCCATTTCCGTTGGTACTTGCAGTGGGGCTGTTGTTGAAGCCGGATCTGGTGTTGGTACGTGGCCAGTGAGTCCTGTGCACCCGAACGACACTGAGGCGGGGGTCCATTCTTTGAGAAGATATCCCGATGCGATCATTCAGAGTGGTACGCGAATTCCTTAATGGGTGCTTTTTCGTGCATTATCGCGTGCTGAAGGACAAACGTGTCTAGATCGCGCGGGTTTTCGGAGTGAGAGAAGTGAACCGGAAGATGTGGAATTTTTGTTAGAACGGTGGCCCTGCTGTTAAGCATGGTGCCGTTTCTGAATGTCAATGGATTCAGATCACTTACAGAAGGGGGTAAGGACATGGGAGTCGCCGAATCCGGATCGTCAGAGTATTATATTGAGGCGTCGGCCTACTCGAAGGTGAATTGGCGTCTGATGCCGTACCTGTTCGCTTGTTACATTTTCTGTTTCCTGGACAGGGTGAATGTCGGTTTTGCAAAACTTCAGATGCAACAGCAACTTGATTTCAGTGACACGGTTTACGGGTTAGCCGCGGGTATATTCTTTATTGGCTATTTTATTTTCGAGATCCCAAGTAACCTCCTTCTAGAGAAGGTGGGGCCACGACGATGGATAGGGCGGATCATGATCACGTGGGGATTGGTTTCCGCATTGACCTTGTTCGCAAATTCAGCGAATACTTTCTATATATGTAGATTTGTTTTGGGCGTTATGGAAGCGGGTTTCTTCCCGGGGATCATCCTCTATTTTACCTACTGGTATCCGGCGAAAAGGCGCGCTCATACGACGGCCTTGTTTTTGACGGCTATTCCCGTTTCCGGGCTCATCGGCGGTCCTCTTTCGGGGTGGATTCTTGAGACGTTTTCCGGCAGTTATGCATTGGCTGGTTGGCAATGGCTGTTCCTTCTGGAAGGCATACCATCCCTACTGATGGGCATCGTAACCCTCTGGTATCTTGATGACGGAATTGATTCCGCGAAATGGCTAACGCAAGATGAGAAAAAGGTGCTCAAGGACCACATTGCAGCAGAGAAGCAAGAAAAGACTAGGCATTCGTTGAGCGACGGCCTTTTAGACTGGAGGGTTTGGCTATTCGGTTTCGTGTACTTCTGCTTTGTGGCCGGCTTGTACGGGATTTCCTTCTGGCTTCCCCAGATGATTAAAAGCAGCGGAGTGCAAAACGCATTTTACATCGGGTTGCTCACAGCTATTCCCAACGCAGTGGCTATAATTGGGATGTTATGGATTGGGCATAGTTCCGATAAAACATTGGAACGTCGTTGGCACACCCTAATTTGCGCCATCGTTGCCGGTCTAGGACTCGGCTTCAGCGCAGCCTTCGGATCCAGCACCACGATCGCGGTAGTGGCCATTACCGTTGGTCTTGTAGGAATCATGGCTTGCTTGTCGATCTTTTGGAGCGTTCCCACCGCACTTCTCGCCGGAACTGCTGCGGCAGGAGGAATCGCCCTGGTCAACTCAATGGGCAACCTGAGCGGTTTTGTAGCCCCATATATGCTGGGGTACATTAAGGACGCGACCAAAAGCCTTTCCCTGGGTCTGTACGGCTTGGCAGCATTGGTCATTATTGGTGGGATTCTGGTCATGCTTTTTGCACAACGCCGGAGTAGCTAAAGATTTAACTGTATCTGCCAGTTGTAATATCATGGGTCGACCCGGTCCGGGCTTCCTTAGGGGATCAAACTCCAAAGGGGGCTCGTACCTGGCCCGTTTATAAAAAGAATGCGGCACGCGTCTGCGGCGGGACGTTTTTCACGTCTGCAGGGGACAGGACCCTCATCATGCGGTCACTGGAATTTCCCCCTGACTGCCGGACTCGACGAGAACTTCCAAAAAGTGTAAAATAATTAAGAAAGGTATTTCTCGATGTTAAGCTCCGACATCCTGGAAAAATTTAGATCTATTGTTGGCCCTCAGCGTTGCAAGACGACCAGAGAAGACCTTCTGACATATGCATATGATGCCTGCATATATGAGTTCTTACCGGACGCGATCCTATTTCCCAAATCAGAAGTGGAAGTTTCAGAAATCATGAAACTTGCGCAGGCCCATAATGTGTTCATAACCCCAAGAGGCGCAGGATCGGGGTTAGGGGCAGAGGCCTTAGCAAAGCAAGGTGGGATCGTGCTGTGTTTTACGATGATGAATCGCATCATAGAGGTCAACACAGCGAACCGCTACGCAGTGGTGGAACCGGGTGTGGTGATCGCCGAATTCCAGAAAGAAGTTGAGAAATACAACCTCTTTTATCCGCCCGATCCAGGTAGTGCTGCAGTGGCAACTATGGGCGGGGCCGTAGCGATGAATGCCGGAGGGATGCGGGGTATCAAATACGGAGTGACACGAGACTATCTCCTCGGATTGGAGATCGTTTTACCATCGGGTGAGATAATGAAGACCGGATCCATCACCACTAAAGATGTTACCGGTTATGACCTGACTCGATTAATATGCGGTTCCGAAGGTACCCTGGCAGTGTTAACCAAGATAACTGTCCGTCTTCTTCCCAAACCACGTGCCAAGCGGACTCTGCAAGCTATATACGATGAAATAGATGCAGCCGGGACGACAGTTTCAAAGATTATTGAGGCGGGGATTGTGCCGGCCACCTTGGAACTTATGGATAAGACGATAATAAAAGCCCTGGAAGATTTTGCCCATTTGGGATTGCCGCTCGATGCAGAGGCAGTCCTGTTGATTGATGTTGACGGAGACCCTGATTTGGTCGAGAAACAGACGGAAACGGTTGCTGGTTTTTGTAGAGAACAGGGAGCCAGGGAAGTAAAGGTTTCCGCTTCTGAAAAAGAGAACGAACAGCTGTGGGTTGCACGCCGCTCGGCTTTTGGGGCCGTGGCCCGCATGCGCCCCGACTGCTTAATCGAAGATGCGACTGTACCGGTGAGCTATCTCACGTCAGCAATCAAAAAAGTAATTGAAGCCGGAGAACGAAACAATATTCTGATTGCGGTTCTCGCTCACGCGGGCGACGGGAATCTTCACCCTCTAATACTTTTCGATCAAAGAAATGGTGATGAATTGGCGAGAGTCGAAAAAGCCATGGATGAGATCGTCGATTACGCTCTTTCAGTGGGTGGCACCCTTTCCGGTGAACACGGCATTGGTATTACAAAATCCAAATATTTACCCAAGCAGTTGAGTGAGACCAGCCTAAATGTTATGCGAGGCATCAAACAACTCTTTGATCCCCAGGGCATTCTAAACCCCGGCAGTTTCCTTGAGGAACATAAATCATGATATCTGAGCAGCTGAGAGAAGAAGTCCACAAATGTATAAAGTGTGGACTTTGCATGAACGCCTGTCCTGTGTACAAGCAGCTTTATTTCGAGGGAGTTTCCCCACGAGGAAAGGTGCAGTTGATAAAGAAGGTGTTCGATGGAAAATTGGAACCATCCGAGAACTTTCATAATCTTCTGTTTACCTGTCTGTTGTGCGAGACTTGCAGCGTAAACTGCCCCAGCGGTCTTAAAATAGATCGCCTTTTGAAGGGCATGCGGGCGGAGTTGAAAAATAGATTCGGCCTCCCATGGCAGAAAAGGATGCTGTTTCACTTATTGAGCAGCTCTCGCCTTCTACCATTTGCTATGTTTTGGGGAAGAACTCTGGGCACCAGTCTGCTTTCTATTTTTTCGAAGAATGGTAAGTTAGGGACCATTCCTTATACTAAAATTCCGCGCATTAATTCTGTACCGTTTATCAAACAATATCCTGAGATTGTTTCGCCCGACATAGAAAAGGTAGGTCGGGTGCTCTATTTCGTCGGATGTGCCACGAATTATCTCTTCGAGGATGTTGGAAAATCAGTGGTCACAGTTTTGACCCGACTCGGCGTGGAGGTGGTTATCCCGAAGAAGCAAATGTGCTGCGGTCTTCCGATCTTCATGTCCGGAGCCAGAGACACGGCTTTGAATAACATTCAGACCAATCTCCGTATATTCAGTGAAGGGAACTTTGATGCGGTGATCGTAGATTGTGCTACTTGCGGATCGGCCCTCAAAAAGGAATACACCCACATCTTGGAAGAAATGGGGCGCAATACGGATCTAGCGGAGGCTCTTGCGAGCAAGGTGCTGGATATCTCAGAATACTTGTCACGTTTCGATATTACGAAACATCTCGGCCCGGTCCGGGGTCGCGTCACGTATCACGATCCTTGCCACTTAGTCCGTAGCCAAGCGGTCAGACAAGAACCGCGGGATTTGCTCAAAAATATTCCGGAACTCGAATTCGTCGAAATGGTTGGCGCCGATACGTGTTGCGGCGGCGGCGGAACTTTTCAGTGGGAACACCCTGACGTAGCCTCAGGTATAACCAACAATAAAATTAAAGCCATTCAAGATACGCAGGCCGACTTGGTTGCGTCCGGCTGCCCGGGCTGCCGTCTCCAGATTTGCGGTAATTTGGAATCGGAATCGATCCGCGTGGTGCATCCCGTGGAATTGCTGGCAGAGTCGATTGCAAATGAATCACCTGAAGCCGCCTGCTGATCTCAGACGGTTCCATCCATGTCGATTTTTTCCGGAGACTCTCCTCACTGAGACTTCCTGTTTCTTGGTGTTTCAGGCTGGACAGGCTCCCCAGCGAGCAGCTCTCTCCAAAACTAAATTTGCCGACCGACGGCTGGACGATGCGTAATTTCGGTTCTATCAGAATCTGGTGGCACCGGGAAGTTTTGAATATCATTTGCGAACTCAGCCCCCCCAAAAATAACGGCCGGGAATTGGTAATGATGTGAAATATTCTGTATCGAAGACTGAGCGAAGTTCTATGATGGAATGCGAGAAAAAGCTCCCTGAACTTGCTGGGGAGCATAAGTAAATCCGTTTTCAATTAGGAGCCTCCCTGTGAAGACTCTCCAGCATCTATTGGAACCAATTAAGATCGGCGCTCTTGATCTTTCCAACCGGCTTGTTATGCCCCCGATGGGTACGGGACTGGGCGATACCTGTGGTATCGTCAGCGAAGCCAACCTGGCATACATTAAACGTCGGGCGCAAAGCGGCGCTGGTCTTATTATTACTGAGATCACGGCCGTTCATCCGGCAGGCCAGGTTTCCCCGCGCGCGTTGGGTGCCTGGGACGACAAGTTCATTCCGGGATTATCCCAACTAGCTGCCACAGTTCATAGTCAGAGCGCTAAAGTTGCTCTACAGCTTCATCACTGCGGCCGGGAAAGTTATTTGCTGCAAAAGAAAAATTTGGCCCTCGCTGCCTCGGCCATTCCCAGTTACATATTCGGCTTTCTGGGTTGTCCGCGCGAAATGACTTTGGAACAAATCCAGGAGGCCATAGCCGCTTTCGGGGCCGCTGCGTTTCGTGCCAAAGTAGCCGGCTTTGATGCCGTTGAACTTCACGGTGCGCATGGCTATCTGCTCATGCAGTTTCTTTCCGCGCTCTCCAATCGACGCCGGGATCTATATGGCGGCGATTTCAAGGATCGCAGCCGATTTATGATGGAATGCATTCGGGAAGTGCGCAAACGAGTCGGCCCTGACTTCCCTGTGTCGGTACGCATGTCCGGCGAAGAAGGGATCAAGGGTGGATATAGTGTAAACGATATGCAGACGATCATCCCCGATCTAGTCGCGGCCGGTGCCGATATCATACATGTCTCCTTCGGCACACACGGGAATATGGATGTTAATCTCAATTCACCGAACCCAAGCGCACCGGTTGAATTTGCTCCGGGATTCAACGCTCATCTTGCAAAGAAGATCAAGGAAGTAGCGACTGTACCGGTCATCTCGGTCGGTCGCTATACGGATCCTTTTTTGATGGATGAGGTTATCGCCCGCAGTGATGCGGACATGATCGCAGTGGGACGTCAGCATCTGGCCGATCCTGACTTCCTGAAAAACGCGATTGCCGGGTATTCCGAAGATACGATGGAATGCCTGGCCTGCAACCAGGGTTGCATCGAGCGCCTTACCCTGGAGCAGCAGCCGATCCGTTGCGCGATCAACCCGGAGACCGGCCAGGAACTGATCAGACCGGCAGGGCCGGCGAAAATTAAACGAAATGTCTGGGTGATCGGCGCAGGACCTGCCGGGCTCACCGCCGCTTTCGAAGCCGCAAGGCTGGGACATCAAGTCACGCTATACGAACGCGAGAGACGGACCGGCGGAAATGCACGTTACGCGGCCATGGCGCCGCACAAAAATGTTTACGAGAGATATATTCTCACTGTTACAGCCAAGTGTAAGAGGCAGAGCGTCGAAATAAAAACAGGCGTAGAGGTCACTGAAGCCATGATCGATGAGGGCAGGCCCGAAGTAGTGGTTCTCGCGACCGGCGCAGCCAAGGCAGCCTGCCCACCCGAGGCTGTCGGTTGTTCCGTGGTTTGTGATGCCTGGCAAATCCTGGATGGCGAAGTTCAGCCGGAAAATCATGTTGTGATTGTGGGCGGTGGATTGATCGGCATGGAGACGGCTGATTTCCTGCGGGAAAAAGGCGTGAAGGATATTACCGTCGTGGAGATGCTGCCGAATTCACCTGTCATACCGCAGGCCGCCCACGGCCAGATGCTGCATAAGCGACTGAGGGCTGCAGGGATCACACTGATGTTCGGCACAACAGTCAATCGCATCGAAGAGCGGTCGATGCTTGTAACAAGGAACGGCGAAGACGTTAAGCTTGAGCCGGTTTCGCAGGTCATAATTGCGATTGGTGTGACGCCTCGCAATGCTTTGAAAGACATGCTTTCGAAAAAAGGTATTATTCATTTTGTTGTGGGTGACGCCGTTGCCCCACGCCGAATCATCGAGGCAACCACCGAGGGGGCCAACGCCGCCTGGTCAGTCGAGTAAAACATTGCGGGAAAACCTTTTTTATGTAAAAAAGTGTTTCCTGGGCCCTTCCCAAAAAACTCTAATATATTGTCATGTTAAACTGGGAAGGTGCCGATTTGTCGTGTGCGGGTGAGTGAACCTACCGCTTGCTCATGGCCGCTCCGCAACCGGTTAGTCCCGCGTTTCGCGGGATTCTGAAAGAGGGTCCAGTCCGGCCAGACGCGGGATTTTGCAAAAGAGTTTTCACCCCTGGGGGTCCGCTTTCTGAAAGTCATTTCTCATTCTGTAAACGGAGCTAATGTAATAATTCAAAAACAAAACAGGAGGGGAGTAAGCATGAAGATAGATGACGTGAAGAATGTATCTGTTGTGGGCGCAGGCAATATGGGACACCAGATTGCGCTGCAGTGTGCTCTGTACGGCTTTAAAACGGTCAGCACGGACGTAATTCCGTCCGTGCTCGAAAAAGCCGAGAAATTCTGCGATAGCTATCTGACAGGCCGCGTCCAAAAGGGAAAGCTAACGGAAGACGCATCGAAAAAAGCCCGCAGTCTTATCTCCTTTACAGGAGATCTGAACGACGCAGTCAAGGATGCCGACTTGGTCATCGAGGCGGTCCTGGAAAGAATCGATCTAAAGCGGAAGGTCTTTGCGGATCTGGACAAGTTCGCTCCATCGAAAGCCATTCTGGCCACGAACAGTTCTTTCATTGTCAGTTCTCGTATCGCGAATGTTACAAATCGTCCCTCCCAGGTCTGCAATCTCCATTTTTTCAACCCGGCGCTAGTCATGAAGCTCGTCGAAGTGGTCCAAGGACCCCATGTCTCTGACGAAACTGCACAATGCATGTTGGACTTCTGTCTCAAGATCGACAAGGTGCCTATCTTGGTTAAGAAAGAAGTGGACGGTTTCGTCCTGAACCGCATTTTCTCCGTTATCACGAGAGAAGCCATGTGGATGCTTGAAATGGGCGTGGCTACCCATGAGGACATAGACAAGGCTTGTGTCCATGGCGCCGGCCATCCCATGGGTCCTTTCCGGCTCATGGATCTAACCGGCAACGACCTGGCCTATGACATCGGGATGGGCCGGTTCCATGAAACGGGCGACAGGACGGACCTTCCTACCCCGAGTCTTGTGAAGAAGGTTGCTGAAGGCAAATTCGGCCAGAAGACGGGTGAGGGCTGGTACAGCTACAAGAAATAGCCGATTTTCATTACAGTTCATGAATTGAGCACGTTCCTGCCGGCACATTCGGGACGTGCTTCTTTCTCAAAATTTCGGTTCTTAACGGCACATTCGATGGGATTTGCTGAATACGAAACGTATTTAGGGGCTTCCTGCATTTTATCCAAAGAGTTTTGCGGCTCCAGATCCGTGATTCTTCAACTGATTGAGCACGTTTCAAATTAACCGTAGCGCCGCAATATGCGTTTCTCACCCGATCTGTGTTACCAGCAAGATATTATATATGTGCAGCTTTCAGCGCCTTCTCTACGACAAGGGCGCTCCTCATCGTGCCTAGTAATTAGTTCGTTGAATTCTCCCCGTTTGAATCGTTGAGCAAAGCCGTCCAAATACCCCATCGTCAATGAGCAGGGGAAAGGAGTGGAGGCGTTCACAAGATAACGTGTAAATCCCGCTCCGGTTTTTTCCTCAGAGATCGTGTACCCTCCTATTTCACCGCCCCGACAAATCCTGCTTAGAGTGATGTTCAAAGACAGTAAGCATTCTTTCAGGGTGGTTATTTCGGGTGAAATGGGAGCAGCCATCGCCGCTTGCTCGCCCACCTGGCGCATCAGGTGATGCCCGAACTTCTCTTCGATTTCCTTCAAAGCATCTAGTACCGATTGAAAATCATACCATTTATCCGGGACAATTTCTCCGATACCGTGGTCGGCGAGGATCTTCTTAAGAATCTTTTGGAATCCTTCGGGAAAAGCTGTCCAAATAGTTTGAAGCATGCCACCTATCAATTCTGAATTCTGAGGGACTTTGTACTCAGTAGCCATGTAACCTCCTTATCCTGAATTACCGCGGTCTCGACAATTCTGGGTCATTTGCGTCTGAATCCGGTGGCCCTCCCCTGTTAAACCGAAAAAAAACCGCATCATCCCTCACGAGTGCAGGACGGTAAAACCGCGATCATGTCGTTTACAAAGCTGTTTCCGACAGTACTCCCCGTAGATGCCTCCGTCAAACAGAATTTCTTAGAGCCTCCGCGCAAGAAGTCTCTGCCGGACCAACGGAAAAATCCAGAGTCCCTAGGCCTAGGATCTGCCATAATATTCTTATGCCATATGTATAGGCGGTCTGAACTTTTTTCGAACGTTTGTGGGGATACACCGTATGTGGTCCTATCTTGGTTCGACCGAAGATAAAGATCAGAATGTCTTAAGGCCAAAGCTAAGCATCCGCCATTACAGTGAATGGCCATAGCTACTACATAATTGAATCAACAAGAAATCCTCTCTTATTCAGTTTGGACGATATTGTCACTTCTCATTCTCTCCTATGACCAAAAAGTTCAGAGGCAAGGTAGGAATGGACATTGGGTTCGGCAAAATTCTTTTCCCAATCCCTCTGGGATCAAAAAGGAGATGAGAGTTAAGGCTTCCCGCACAGGGGTCTTTTGATAGAACAGCCCAAGAATTCTCTCCTCATTTGACAATCCTCCGTGACATTATTCCATCCCCGCCTCTCTGCATGGGGCATCCTATGGGCAAAAGAACCGTCAATGCAAAGGAAGTCTTAGCCGAGATCAAACCAGGGTTGATTCTGCCTTGGTGGAAAAGTACCAGCCCTCTGAGCCTTGTGTCAATTGTTGACGTAACACACACATTCATCTCAGCGTGTGATGGAATTTTCGGCTTTCCCGGTGCGGGGCGAGACCGGCCCGAGGGCATTAGGTGGCTTGGAAGGCTCAAACTCCTTGCCTACCACCTGTTGTTTGGCAGCAGCAAGCACGCCGCCGGCAGCCAGAACATTCGACCTGTCGCCTCGTTGAACGAAGTTTGCGAAGTATTTCGTATAAACATGATCTGAACCAAACATTGCAGTAAGACACTCGAAAGCTTTCAGCCTCCAGTGCTGAAACGCTATTGGATCAAAATCGGAATCAACCACCCGCCAGCCTGCTTTGATCAATTCATCGATGCGGTCTTCGATGTTCATGGCTACCCCCTTTGCTGAGCAATGATCTTTGCTCACCGGTCAGCGCACACGGGCCAACCGGTAAACCCCCGGATTCTTTCCGCCCTTCAGGTTGGCAATTTCGGCTCCGTTGCTTCCTTGACCCGTAACAAATTCTCAGTCGATCGAGCCGTCGTGTAGTCGTCTCAATTCACACGCCTTTGATTTTATGTAGATGCGAGTTCCGTGAACAAGTTCCACAATATCGGGAAAAAATACGTCTCGCCCCAAGGACTGAAGAAGATGAAGTGAACTTTTCTGTACTAAATTGACGGCAATTGAGATAGACTGTGGGCACAGTTCGATGAACCGGGGTTCGACATGGACCAACCACCATTGGCGTTTTGGAGTATCCCTTCTACCGAGATGCTCCATAAGCTGGAAAGCGCCCCTGAAGGATTGACAACTAGTGAATCTCAGCGGCGACTCGCTCTATACGGCTCTAACCTTCTCACGCCGAAGAAGAGATCCGACACGCTTACCCTCCTGCTTTCCCAGTTCAAGAGCCCGATCATCCTGATCCTGCTTTTTGCCACGGGACTATCGTTCTTCCTACATGATCACGTGAACGCACTTATTATTCTCGCAATTGTTTTGGGAAGCGGTCTTCTCGGATTCTGGCAGGAGCGTGGCGCAGCAGATGCGGTGGAGAAATTGCTGGCAATCGTTCAAATAAAGGTGCCGACGCTTCGGGACGGCACGGAAAAGAAAATCCCGCTGGAAGAAATCGTTCCGGGCGATGTGGTCCTGGTCAGCGGGGGCGAGGTCATTCCGGGCGACAGCCTGGTTCTTGAATCCAACACTCTCTACGTCGATGAGGCCACCCTGACCGGTGAAACATATCCGGTACGGAAATCGGTTACCGCGGTCGACGCGGAAACACCGCTTTCTAAGCGCAAGGGTGTTCTCTGGATGGGAACACACGTAGTCAGTGGGAGCGGGAAAGCCTTAGTTGTCAACACTGGCAAGCAAACCGAGTTCGGCAAGGTATCGGAGCGACTTAAACTCAGGGCCCCGGAAACGGAATTCGAACGGGGGGTGAGACGATTCGGGTATTTCCTCATGGAAGTCACCCTGATGCTGGTGATAACGATCTTTGCGGTCAATGCGTACTTGCAGCACCCTGTTCTGGACTCGTTTCTCTTTTCCCTTGCTCTGGCTGTAGGATTAACCCCTCAACTCTTACCGGCGATCATCACCATCAACCTCGCTCATGGGGCGAAAGACATGGCACGAGACAAGGTGATCGTTAAAAGGCTAGCCTCTATTGAAAACTTCGGGAGCATGAATGTCCTCTGTGCGGATAAGACCGGCACTCTTACTGAGGGCCTGGTTCGTTTGCATTCCGCGGTCAATGTTGACGGCGAGTCAAACGAGAAGGTCCTTCTCTATGCTTACATAAATGCCTTCTACGAGTCAGGCTTCGTGAACCCTATCGATGAAGCCGTTCGAACCTATCGTCAGTTCGACCTCAGCGGGTACCAGAAGCTCGACGAAGTGCCGTACGACTTTGTGCGCAAAAGATTGAGCATCCTGGTCTCAACTACGAATGGACATCTCATGGTGACCAAGGGCGCCTTGCGCAATATTCTCGAAGCCTGTTCGTCAGCCGAGACCTCCACAGGGCAGATAGTAGACATTGCCTCGGTACGCGACGATATCGAGCGGCACTTTCACGACTTTAGCAGCAGTGGTTTTCGGACTTTAGGGATTGCTTACAGAGACGTGCGATCCGAATCCACGATCACCATGAACCACGAAACCGGCATGACGTTCTTAGGATTCCTGGTCCTCTTTGATCCACCTAAAGCCGACATCGTGGAGACCATAGAGCTGCTGAAGCGCCTTGGTGTTTCACTGAAGGTCATCACCGGCGACAACCGACTTGTGGCTGCCAATCTTAGTCAGCAGATCGGATTGACGAATGCCCAGATTCTGACAGGTCCGGAACTCAGGCAAATGAGTGATGGCGCTTTGCTGAGAAGAGTCGTTGATGTGGACCTCCTTGCCGAAGTCGAGCCGAATCAGAAGGAGCGGATTATCCTTGCTCTCCGGAAGGCCGGAAATGTCGTGGGGTACATGGGGGACGGCATCAATGACGCATCTGCGCTCCACGCAGCGGATGTCAGCATTTCTGTGGAGAGTGCCGCGGACGTAGCCAAAGAAGCAGCAGATATTGTTCTGCTGGAAAAGGACTTGAGCGTGCTAGTGCAGGGTGTGAAGGCAGGCAGGATGACCTTTGCCAACACACTGAAGTATGTATTCATGGCTACCAGCGCCAATTTCGGAAACATGTTCAGTATGGCGGGGGCATCCCTTTTCCTGCCTTTTCTTCCATTGCTGCCGAAGCAGATTCTGCTCACCAATCTCATGACTGATTTTCCTGAAATGGCAATCGCAACGGACAGTGTGGACAGCGAAATGGTGGAGCAGCCCCGGCGCTGGGACATCCAGTTCATACGGAAATTCATGTTAGCATTTGGTCTGTTAAGTTCGGTGTTTGACTACCTTACCTTCGGCTGCCTCCTGTGGGTCCTCCATGCCACTGTGGATCAATTCAGAACCGGATGGTTCATGGAATCGGTAGTTTCGGCCTCACTGATTGTGCTTGTCATTCGGAGTCGAAGACCGTTCTTCAAAAGCAAACCTGGTAAATACCTCACCTTGGCCACTCTTCTGATTGTAGCTGTTACCCTGTTGTTACCGATTTCGCCCCTCGCCGGTTTGCTTGAGTTTCAGCCTCTTCCGCTATCATTTCTTTTCATGTTAGCGGTTATCGTGCTGATGTATATCGTTGGGGCGGAATTGTTGAAGAGGGCCTTTTACAGGCGGGTAAAGTTTTGACTGAGCCGAGGTGTCTGGGCCCGCAACACGCCGAGAAATTCGTTGCCAGCTGGTGACTTGTCGGCGCGGGAACCCCGACTGTGTATGGCTGTCCTAATAGAGTTAGAAGGTTGAGGATCTGGTGACGGGGTTGACATATACCGGGTGTGTGATTACCAACCTTATACCCGGCATGGCGTGTGCGGGCACGATCAAACCTGAACCCGACATTTCAACATACCAGGAGGGGTAAATGAATTATCCTGTCGTATCCATCCAGTGGGATCAGTTTCTCTCGCTGGTTCGCTCGATAAAACCTCTAAGCAGGGAAAGAGAATTTGAGCTTGCTGTAAAATACCACGAGACCGGTGATGTCGAGGCTGCCCAGGAAATGGTGGTCTCTCACCTGCCCTTTGTGGTCAAGGTCGCCTTTGGGTATCGCCACTATATGATACCGGTGCAGGACCTGATTCAGGAAGGCACCATCGGCCTGATGAAGGCGGTCAAACGATTCGATCCGTATCGAGGTTTCAGGCTGGTTTCATTTGCCGTGTGGTGGATAAAGGCTTACATCAAGAATTTCATTATGAAGAACTGGAATTTAGTCAAGCTCGGCACGACCCAAGCGCAACGAAAGCTCTTTTTCCGGATCGGAGACGTGGGAGAGCATGCGGATGAAGAGACCAGACAGGAACACATCGAGGATCTCGCTACGGAACTGAAAGTAAAACCTGACGACGTTATCGAAGTACAAGCCCGCATGAAGGCGAGAGAGTGGTCTCTCAATGAAATGGTGGGTGACGAGACAAACATCTCCGGCGTCGATCTCTTACCCGCGGATTCTCCCGACCAGGAATCTCAGCTTATCGAGAGGGAGACCGGGCAGGCGCTCTCCGCGGCAACAGACAACGCGTTGAAAAAACTTGACGAGCGTGAGCGCTTCATAGTCACCAAAAGGTACATGGAAGACTCACCCTGGACCCTCCAGAAACTCGGAGATCATTTCGGGACAAGTAGAGAGCGGGTCCGCCAATTGGAAAAGCGCGCACTGAAAAAGCTCAAAGGTGAGTTTTCTCCGTCGCTTCTGGAAGGTGCCCTTGCCTAAGACCTCTGAAAAACCTTGGGAGCAGTTGGAAGCCCATTGACATCAAACTGATTCCTTTGCTGCCGTTGCGACAGTGGAAACGATTTGTCACAGAGTATCGGAAAGTTAGGCCCTCCTTTTTGCGAACCTTATCTTTGCCGGTGTGTTCCCGACAGTCCCGACGAATACGAGAGATTCGACGTGGCATCTTCGTGTGGCTTCAGCCTTCCCCTTGGCCCGATGCTACCAGACCGTCTTCGAATGATGAACAACGCCGAAGATTGTGCTTGACCGGGCGAACGATGGCGAAGTACGCTCATGAAAAGGCGACAAATCCGTTTACGTCCAAAGATTCTTACTAAACCACACCCCCGTGGGACGGAATCCGATCCGAATCGGAGCTTACTTCGGGTGTGGGGCACCATCGAACGACTGGTCAGGAGTGCTAGGACCCGCGGCACGTGGTAACAGCTGGATGATTCAGGATGAACCGTGACTGAGGCCACGCATTAAACTTGAACGGACCGGGTCAGTGTATTCATCGGAAGGGAGAAGAGAACAATGGGTAAGGACAAAGGTGTGGTTCATGTGGTGGGAACCGGGACCATAGGCGAGCCCCTCATCGGGTTGCTCTGTTCGTTTAAGGATCAGGCGGGGTTTTCCGAGGTTACCTTCCACAAGCGGTCGCCCCTTCCCAAGGATTTGCCCAAGCTCAAGGCGTTGATAGCCAGAGGAGCCAAACTTTGCGTGGACGAGGACAGGGTAAGCGACTTTGAAGCGCTGGGTCTCAAACCTTCCATGATACATGAAGAGGCGCTGGCAAAGGCAGACGTTGTGGTTGATTGCACCCCTTCCGGGGTCGGGATATCAAACAAGAACGAATTTTACGAAAACTATCTGGCCACGTGCAAGGGATTCATCGCTCAAGGCAGCGAGTTCGGCTTTGGAAAGATGTACGCCAGGGGAATTAATGATAGCGCACTGGAGATTAATAAAGATAGATTCGTGCAGATAGTAAGCTGTAACACTCATAATCTTTGTGCACTTGTTAATTCTGTCGCGCTGGTGGATGGGACCGACAATTTGGAGGAAGCCCGCTTCCTCTGCTTGCGAAGGGCTAATGACATCAGCCAGACCAAGGGGTTCGTCCCGTCTCCGGACGTGAGCAAACACGGCGATCCCGTGTTCGGCACGCACCACGCTCGGGACGCATATCACCTCTTCAGGACTATGGACCTTGAATTGAATTTATGGTCCTCTGCGCTGAAGCTGAATACACAGTACATGCACTGCATTCATTTTACATTGAAACTGAAAAGAGCCGTCACCAGAGACGAAGTGCTCGCAAGATTTAAAGCGGACGACCGCATCAGTCTCACCATGAAGCAATCGGCCTGTGAGGTATTTTCCTTTGGACGCGACCACGGCTATTTTGGAAGAATTTTAAACCAGACCGTGATTGTGGAACCTTGCCTCATGGTGCGCAAAGGCCATGAGGTCATAGGCTTTTGTTTTACTCCGCAGGACGGCAACTCATTGCTGAGTTCATTTAGCGCTGCATGTTGGTTCCTGGATCCCGGAACATATGTGGATCGCATTCAATGTCTGAAGCCTTATTTTTTTGCTGAAGTTTGATCGGATTAGATAAGGGGGAGGTGAAAGGTAGTGTCGGGGTGGGGCACGGCGTGCTCTTAAACAGGGCTAAAACTCGTTTAGGGAGCAAGATTGCCGTCACTTCCAGTGCTTGGGGTCGAAAAACCCCCAAAATCAGGTAGTCGCCGCATAATTTCGGAAGAAACTTAAAGAAAGGGGTGATTCCGTGATGACGTCAACTAACTGAATTCACAGACTGGAATAAAATGATGGAGGAGATGCATCATGTGGTAGAAAAAAAAAGCAGGGAGTGCTGAGGACTTTGATAAGGTCCATGAGATCGTTGCAAAGAGGTTCGATACTTTTCCGCGCCTCCCCCCCAATACAATGGGTCTCCTGCCCCACCTTGTGTGGCGCGAAAAACTGATTTATGAGCGTATTGGGAAATTGATGGTAGGGACCGGTTAAACCTACACCGCCTGAGTTTATAGAAGCTTAAGTAAACACCAGGGTCAGGGGAGACTCAAGGGACATTGGTGAGGTGTGTTCAGAAACAGCACAAAGCGCGCTTTTTCGCCAACATGACGATGGTCTTGCCTCTATGAGGTCTTGTGGGAAACCATATGAGGGCCTTTTCGGGGTCAGAGGAACAATCCCTCGCCCCGTTATCGTCCCGAAGACCCCAAAATGGCATGACCGCCGCATAACTCTGGAGGAAAACTCGATGGGAACCAAAGTGGGTCTGTGGATTGACCATAGGAAGGCTATTGTCGTGACTGTGACCGACAAAGGGGAAGAAATAGGACTAATAATATCGATGGTTCAAAAACAGGGCCGGCGTTCTGGTGATTCACCCCTGCGGGGTCCCCATAAACCACAGCAAGTACCGGCAGATGATAGCCGACAGAGAGCCTTTACGGAACATCTCAACATTTACTACGATGCGGTAATTGCGTCCATAGGTAATGCGGAATCCATTCTGATATTTGGTCCTGGTGAGGCAAAGGGCGAACTGAAGAAACGTCTTGAAAGAAACAATCTAGGCGGACGCATCGGGGGTGTTGAAACAGTTGACAAGATGACGGATGGTCAGATTGCGGCGAAAGTTCGGCAGCACTTTGCAGAATAGCGTTCGGCAGTAAGATCGAGACGGAACCACCTAGCACGATCTTGGAGTGGACGCGGAAGAGCAGGCCTAGAGCCGGTTGGTCGGCTAGTCGAATGTCCGGTGCTTGTGGGTACCGCCCAGCCGACCAGGTGACTAATTTCAACGGGGCGTTTTCCACAAAACGCTAAAAATCGAAAGGAGTTGCAATGCTGGCTGTATCACAACAAATCATGGAAATCTTCAGACGACTTAGAATAGGAAAGGGAGAATCTTTGTCCCGACCTTCTCTTGAAAGAGTAGTGGTCGCAGAATGGGATAGAGGACTCCAAGACAAAGTGAGTGACGGCTTGAATGAGCTGGTAAAGTTGGAATACATAAAAATGGGTGACGACAGAGGGTTTTTACTAACAGATACAGGTTATGATTATCTGTACAGTTCACATCCCTGAGTAACTGACTTTTCTGTTAGGGACCCGCTATTAAAAGCCCAAGGGGATTAGAAGGCTTAAAGAGCGCCTAGTAGACTTTATATACCACTTGGGTGACAGAATTAGCGATTTTCCTCTGCCCGCAGAAGGCGATCTACTCAGATGCATTCTCCCTTTTCGTCCTTGACCTCTATCCGGCATCCGAGTTCGAGGTCTTGGTCTCTGAGGAACATTCTTTCTTGGGAGGGGTCTCTCTGGAAGAACTACTGTCTTTTCTTCCGTAATCCGTAACGTACCACCCGGTTCCCTTCAGCACGAACGTAGACTGCGAGATCAATCTTTGCGCTTTTCCTCCGCATGTCGAGCATTTGTCAACTACCGGGTCTGAGAATTTCTGACATTTCTCAAATTCGTTACCGCAGATATCGCACCTGTATTCATAAATCGGCATTTTTGACCTTCCGTTGAGACTGGGTTGTAAATGGAACCCCTCGGAATCAATCCGCAGAGCTTTTCGTACAATTCAATGAGATGATGGGTTGCACTTCGGAAGTGACAAACACGAAAGTTTCCCGGGAAATGAATCAATACGCGAACACAATGATGAGCAGAGCCAAGAAAAGATGTGGCAGGCGCCACTGATCATAGATTGGCCTGACCTCGCCTACGCAGTATTCAGGCTGAAAGATGTATTTGCGCTTCCCTGTTCGCGGCCAGATTTCCGGCCCGCAGCGGATAGTCTACTGGTATGTATTCTCCCTTTTCGTCCTTGACCTCTATCCGGCTTACCGTGTCGACTTTAGGCAAAATCCCTTTGTGCTTCATCTCATTGAAGGCTTCCATAGCCTCCTCAAGAGTTTCAGCAAAAACGTCATGATGTGACGCAATAACAAATCGGTACGTTTTCATGGTTCTACCTCTCTATATTATTTGACAACTGCGGCTGGCGGATGTTTCCCGCACTGCGACCAGCCTAATGTAACCCGAACTGCCAAGTCCTCTCTCTAACGAGCGCCATGAGTAATGCCACGAAAAAACAGACTAGATGAAACCACAAATAAGAAGCAATGGGTTGATAACGATCTCCAAGAACTCCTCCCGTAAATTGGCCCAGCATTCCCACGGAATATATGAGGGCAGTTATCGCAGTGGCAAAAAGGTTGCTCGATGGCTTCGGGCCCCAAACACTCTCCATGGCTATGAAGAGCCCATTCGTGCGAAGTTCCAAATATGCGGGAAGAATGACTGTGGAGCCGGTTATTATCATACCCGCGAATACCATAGCCAAAAGGAAGATCAAAAACTCAATTCGAGTACCGATCCTGCTCTCCGATTTCGGTGTAGCTTGCCTCTCCGGTTCAGATCGCAGGAGGAGCATCAGAAAAATGACTCCCAACAGATTGAGTGCCATCAGAAGCAAAAACGCGGCCCTCGGACCCCACAGCCAGTTAACGATCCCAGTCGTCAATGGGGAAAGGACCATGCCCAATCCTCCTAATGCCGCATTGAACCCCAGAGCCAAATTCACTCGGAGTACACTGTTCGATATCATCGCCATGCCCGTTGGGTGGTAAATGCCTGAGAATAGTCCGATGCCTCCGAGGGATAAGCACAACCAAGCAGGGGAATCGATCCACAGGGCAGCGAGCCCTGCGGCCAGGCTGTTCCCGATAAACATAAGTAGTAGTAGTGGTCTGCCGCCGAACCTGTCGCCAATAAGGCCCCAGGGCAAGGCCGAGACGCCGAACAACAGGTAATGCAAAAACGACAACTCGATAACTTGACCGGTTCCGAGCTGCAAGCTTGCGGCCAATGGCAGAACAAGAGCCGGAAATACAGAGACATTATAGTGACACAGAAAATGCCCGAAGCCCGCCGCGATCAGGATTCCGGATTCCTCAGACCGCATTATCTACTCTTGTCTTTCCAGAGAGAGGTCCTGGATCAGAAAATCTGGAAATTACGTATTCGTTGTCTAAACTTACCCGTAATAACTGGCGATTAGGCTGGTAGTCCCAGGGGGTTCGAACCCCAGTCTCCATCGCGAGAGAAATCTAACATAGTTTCAATGTGTTATCATGAATGCCTTTTGTGTTGAAAATTTCAGGACTTGTCGATTTCGCGCATGGCCATCTTTGAGACTTTTTTTCCCTTTTTTAGGAGAACTTCTTCCGAAAATGGCCCCCTAGGCGGCCCCCAGAAAAAGTGTCCGCCACTCTGTTGCTCATCCCACAAAGCCTGCACTTACCTTATGTTTCGGGAGTCTTCTGTGGTGGTATAAAAGGCCTTTCAGGATGCATAAATACTGTCAGCACCGCACCAATCACGCAGATTGCCACACTACATCCAAACGGTATATCCCAGTTGCCCGTCTTATCTACCACAAACCCAAAGACTACCGGTGAGATGATTCCAGCCGTTCCGAATCCAAAATTCATCAAACCTCCAGCAATCCCAGCGTATTCACGTGTGATGTCCATCGGAACGGCCCAAATGGTGCCTACTATGAGTTCAAGACAAAAAAAGGAAGCTCCGAGAAGGATCGCCACGAGTGTCACATCCATTGTCGTCATCGTAGCGAACATAAATGAACCGGCTAACAACAAAGAGACTGCGATGAAAGCATTGCGAGCGAGCCGTTTGTTTCCCGTACGCACGAGGATCCAATCGGAAAACGTTCCGCCGATTGTGTCTCCCACCACGCCCGCGAAGAATGTCATGCCTGCCAGCAAGGCAGAAGATTTTAGGTTAAGATGATGCTTATTCATGAAATAAAGAGGAATCCAGGAAATAAACACCCATAGCATCCAGCCGTAACAGAAATCAACTGCTGTCACCGAGGCTATCCGCTTCACAAGTGGCAAGAAGGGTGTTCGAGCTTTCCGCGACAATTTCGCATAGGGGCTCAAGACAGCGACTTCACTTTCTGTTATAAGCGGATGGGTCCGAGGGTCATCCCGGAAGTACCACCACCACACGGCAACCCATATGAAAGAAAGTGCACCGCAAACCCAAAATGACGATCTCCAACCACCTAGCACCATGATCCAAGCCACTATCGGGGGCGCGATTGCCCCACCCAATCGGGCCGCAGCATGCGTGACTCCCTGAGCGAATCCGAACCGCGTCTCTGGATACCAGTTTCTCATGGCTTGGGTCGCGGCTGAAAAAGAGGGGCCCTCTCCAGATCCTAGGGCCAGACGGACAGCAAAGAGGCTCACCAAGCCTCCTACGAAGCCTGTAGCTACAGTGGAAACGGCGACCACAAGGCCACAGACTGCCAAGGTGACACGGGCCCCCCATCTGTTGGCCAGCCATCCACCCACAAGCTGACCGAACAAGTAAGGCCAAGCGAACGCGGAGAAGGCGAGACCGATCTCGGTGTTGCTGAGCGAGAATTCT
The DNA here is from genome assembly GCA_052144015.1 of Desulfomonilaceae bacterium. Lineage (GTDB taxonomy): Bacteria > Desulfobacterota > Desulfomonilia > Desulfomonilales > Desulfomonilaceae > DATJPW01. The sequence continues at coordinate 67,656 of JBKQRG010000414.1, read as the reverse complement.
TTCATCATGTCCTTGGCAGCGACCGATATGTTGACTCGGTCCAGGTACATGATCCCGTACATGGAGCTCAGTACGACGGTCATCCAGCCTGTAGCACTGAGCAATCGGCTTCGTTTTGCGGAAATATTGTTGGAGACCTCTGGGATCGGGACTTCCTGAGCGGGAGGGGTAGCATAATCGTCAGTTGCTGCTCCGGGGTCTTGTGTCTTCTGATCTGTCATTGAAACTCCCCCTGGGTGGTATCTAGGGTGTTATTTGATTTCAGTACTTAGGGCCACAAACAGTCCAGAACAGACGCTAACAAGAGAAGGCGTTCCAGGCCTGAAGCTTTACCAAGGGAGCCTCCTTCCCTACAGATTTTTGATGGCTATGCCTTTTTGTTCCACAAAATCGCAAAGTTTGAGTCTCTGGATCTTGCCCGAAGGTCCCCTAGGCAATTCTTCCACACACATTAAGATCTTGGGAGTTTTGTATTTGCCGAGGTGTTGAAGACAATGCTCACGCAACTCTTCTTCACTGACAGTGCACCCTGGCTTAAGCGTGTAGCAGACCATGATTTCTTCGCCGTAGTATTGGTCGGGTATTCCACATGCTGCGGCATCAAGAATTGCAGGATGACAATAAAGGCACTCGTCGATCTCCTTCGGGGCTATGTTTTCACCGCCCTTTATGATGAGTTCTTTTAATCGACCGGTCACGAAGACGAATCCGTCTTCGTCCATGTACCCCAGGTCACCGGTGTGAAACCATCCGTCAGGTTCCAGGTTTGCGGCCGTAATATCCGGAGCCTTGTAATACTCCTTCATAACATTGTCGCCCTTGATCATGATTTCTCCTACGCCACCGCACGGGCATTCATTACCCAACTTGTCCATGATCTTTGCTTCATTTCCAACTGCCTGGCCCGGTGATCCATATTTTCGCTTGGCAGGATCTAGGGGATTGGAAAACACCGGCGCAGCAGCCTCTGTTATACCCATAGTCTCCACAATCGAAATGCGGAATTTCTCTTCAAATGCCTTGTGGAGTGCCGGAGGCAGGGCCGACGACGCGGATCTGCCAAAGCGGACTTGATCCAAACGGTACCCTTTGCCCTCTATGTCGGTGCCGGCAACCAGGTAAGAAATGATGGTCGGCACAACGGAGAACCATGAGCATCGATAGTCTGAAATCAGGGGCCAAAACTGGCTTGCGTGAAAGCGCTCCGGCATAACTACGGACGATCCGCTTACAAGAGGGGCCATGACGGAAACGATCTCGGCATTAATATGGTACAGAGGGAGAGAGACTAATCCAATGTCGTTCGCTGCCAGCTTGTGAGCCAAGGTCACATTTTCGCCGCCTGCGATCATGTTCTTGTGTGTGAGGACGCACCCCTTGGGTAAACCGGTTGTCCCTGAGGTATAGAGCAGAAGCGCCGGTTCCTCCGGGGTCACGTTCAGCAACTCGTGCCCGGCCAGATCGCTTTCAGGGAATATCTCTTGAGCATCTTTGTCGATCACAGCAACTTCGATTTTTCTCGTGACGTGGCTCAGCGCTTCCATTAGCCTTTCGCGCTGAAATTCGGTCACAAAAACCAGTTTGGTGTCGGAATGCTCCAGCACATACGTCAGTTGGGACAGTTGTGCCTGCAGGTTTATGGGAGCAATTACTAGGCCCGAGTACATGGTGCCCAGAAATATTCTGGTGGTCTGGCACCCGTTGCCCATCATAAAGGAAACCTTATCTCCCCTGCTAAGCCCCATCTTCATATACTGTTTGCTGAATTGGACGCAGGAATCTCTCAATTGAGCGTAGGTCAATGTGAGATTTGGTTCTGGCGCCAGCATAAAAAACTTGTCTGGTTGCTGCGCAGCCTGCTTGTCAACGTAGTACCTGATCGTGCGCATCTCTTTGTTCCCCTTCCGTGTTGAGTCGGGAGATAACTACGTAGGATTCAACCTAATGCCGCAAATTTGGTAAATGATCAGGTTAAACTTCTATTTCGTCGAAGAGAATGCAATCCTCCTATTTGGAATCCATGAACACCACAAGGGGCGTTCTTGTCGGCCGTATGCGATATATCCTTGAAGGGCCAATCATTTCCACTATGCCCACGGGCGAGAATGTCCTCGGAAGGCTTGGCAATCGGGCATAGTCTCGACATCGCCGTCATACCTTGTTGAATCCTAACTCAAAAGCTCTTCGATTTTCTTCCTGATGCTTTGGAATGATAGCCAAAATACTTTCCAATATCAGTTTCTTGTCTAGATCTTTCTCGAGTAGTTTGGCCATTGCTCCCAGGGCAATGGAGTTGCTAAAGATCGGCCTACCAAAATTTTCAACCGCGAGTTGCTTGGCCGGCAGCGCCATCTGCTTGCAGGGAAGAGTGTCGTCTATCTGTTCGACAAAAGCCGGATCATAGACGATAACCCCATGTTCCGGAACCGTGTTCTTGAAGCGATTGTACGCGGCCAAAGACAAAGCGATGAAGTAATCCGGTGTTTCGCACATCGGACTGTCAATAAGGTCCTGGGATAGAACCACCTGGCTCCGCACGTACCCTCCCCGCATTTCAGTCCCATGGCTCTTGAGCATGGTAACATGGAGGCCTTGCTTAACGGCCGCTTCACCGAGGATCTGGCCCAGTCGGACAACTCCTTGTCCTCCGAACCCGCTGGCCACTATTTCTGTTCTGTCTGTCATAGCGTGCCTGTCCTCCTGATCTTCTCGACACAGCCCCAGATGTGATCCGAGAATTCCGGTCTTGAGTTGCTGGCGTCGTGCCACACGCCTGTAGCCCAGAGGGTGTCTGCTTTTTCCTGTCCTATCGGCGACGCGTGATCGCTAATCCATTTATAAATCTCAGCCTGACTGCGCGAACCGAGATGACGAGCAGCAAAGTTGGTCGGACATGGGTAAGGCATGTGCACCAGTGATAAGCCCCTATTGAGAATCGCCTTCTTGACTGTCTCCACAGCCCTCATCCCGTCCATAGCCACGTGACGGGCCAGGAAAGTCGCGCCGGCACCCTTTAATATGTACAGAACATCCATGCCTTCGCTCATTAGGTTCGGCTCGAACATACCATAAGGACTCGAGTCCGTCTTCGCTCCCTGAGGCGTGGTGAAGCCAAACTGTCCTCCAGTGGATTGGTAGCCGAGATTATCGTTGACAATCACCGTCATATCGGCGTTACACCTAGCCGCGTGGATAAGGTGCAGCAGCCCGATTCCGAAAGCGTCACCATCACCTACCGTAAGAATTATCTTCTTATCCGGAGGCAAGGCTATGCGAAGACCTCTGGCGATTGCGTACACTCTGCCGTGGGTTCCGGCGAAACCGTCGCCTTTCCAGGTGGCAAAGGTTTGCCGCCCGGCACATCCGATGGATGTCCCCCAAACAATGTCACCTACATCGAGGCCCAGTTCCTCTATGGCCTGGATCACGATCTTATGGTTCATCCCCAGCCCGCAACCGGAACATGCCGTACTTGGAATCTTGCGGGTGCGCAGGTACTTGTCTATAAGCGAAGTAGACGAGTATTCCATCACCAGGCCTCCAATTCCCACCCCTTACGTTGCAGGGGCTCATTTTTGAGAATCTTCTCAAAGGTGTCCATAAGATCCGGGATCGTGGGCAAGTCACCGCACGTGCCCAGGAAATGCACTTTTGAGTCGTTTGCAGCAGCGCGCTGAACCTCGCGAACCAACTGACCGTCCCAGTTGAGTTCCACAACCAAGTATTTAGTTTTCAATGAAAAATGCTCGTCCGGGAACGGCCACAGGTTGATGAGCCTCAGTGCGCCGACTTTTAATCCGGCAGAGCGAGCCCTGGTCACGGCGGTGTTGACCACACGCGATGGCGTGCCGTAGGAAACTACCACCAGGTCAGGATCATCATCCATGTACTTCTTTTCGTAAAGACGATTGAAGAGGTTTCTATTGTTGCGCACCTTGTATATCAATCTGTACGAATGCTTGTGATGTGCTTCAACTTCTTCAATATCATAGCCCTCCTCCGTGGGAGTCCAGTCCGAGCACAACCCTCCGTAATTGGTTCCCATCTGGACAGGAGGAATATCGAGCGCGTCTGTAGCAGGATAAAAGTCAGGTCCGGTGTGACATTTCCTGGGCCACACACGATAACCCATCTCATTCATTTCTTCCTCATTTTCGGGGACGCTGATGTCCTCAAAGCCGTCAGTAATGAGCTGATCCACTAAGATGGTTATGGGCATCCTCAGCCGTTCCGAAAGGTAGAAGGCCTCGACCACCATTGCCATGGCCTCCTGGGCCGAGTTCGGGGCAAGAGTGACGACCTCAAAATTGCCGCCCTGGGTAGGATATCTGGTAAGGTAGAACTCCCCCTGGCCGGGAGCGCCCGTGATTCCCGAAACCGGCCCCACTCGGCCTGAATTCAGGACGACCAACGGGGTTTCACAGCCAAGCGCCCAACCGTACGGGTCTGCGTAAAGTATGAACCCCGGACCTGATGTCGCGGTCATAGCCTTCATTCCTCCCAGAGAAGCTCCGATGCACAGGTGCATGGCTGCGCACTCGTCCTCTCCCTGGAGGTAAACCCCTCCTACCTGTGGGAGCCGCAGACTCATAGCCTCAGCCAACTCGGTCGCCGGCGTTAGGGTATACCCGAAAAAGAAGCGACAGCCGGCCAGGATGGCCCCTTCTGTGATCGCAAAGTTCCCTGTCTCCAAGAATCGTTTCATATCTGAACCCTCCGCCCGGTCAGGCCGTTCTTTCCCGAATATCTATTGCGAAATCCGGGCAGGCAAAGAAACATTTTAAGCAACCTACGCACCAGTCTGACGATTTGCATTCCATCGGTGTGTAACCTTTGGCATTGAACCCTGCAGCAGGCGCAAAAACGTCCACGCTGCAGACCTGTTTGCAATACCCGCATTCCTTGCAATGCGCCGCGTTCACTACTACCTCGAACTGACGAGCATCGCAGTCAAGGCAACGGGATGATTCCAACGCAGCTTGTTGGTCCGTAAACCCTTTTTCCACCTGGTCGAGATTGCCCTTGCGCTCCCAAGTTTTCAGATGAGGCATCTCCTGTCGCGGCCGAATCGGCGCACGCTCATTGATCAAAACTTCTTCTTCCGGCGGAGCCAGCACTTCAGAGAAGTCGCCTGAACCTCCCAGGTACCTGTCCACGGATTCCGCCAGTTTGCGCCCCTGAGCAATCGCGCTGATGATGGAGGCCGGTCCTGTGACGACTTCTCCCGCGGCAAAAATGCCCGGTTGGCCGGTGCTCAAATCATCATCGGAAACTGCGAGCCTATTGCCCTGCACCTTGATTCTGTCTTGTCTCTTGAGGAAGTCCAGTGCCGCAGCCTGTCCAATGGCAGCGATGACTGTGTCCGCGGGGATTCGGTGGGTGATCTCATCGTCGTAAACCGGGTTGAAGTTGCAGGCTTCGTCAAATACGGATACACACCGCTTCAATCCAAGACCCGTGACTCTGTCCTCACCCAGGACCTTCTTCGGAGCCCAGGCATTGTTGATAAACACACCCTCTTCTTCGGCCAGGGCGATTTCCCATGGGTGAGCCGGCATCTCCTCACGGGTTTCGAGGCAGAACAGATTGACTTCTTCAGCGCCCAGCCTCCCGGCAGTCAGCGCCACATCGATCGCGACGTTGCCTCCACCGACGACGACGACCCTTTTCCCCATATCAACGGGCCTTCCGAGCGCCGCCTCTCTCAGGAATTCGAGTCCCCACCAAAAACCTTCTTTGTCAGCACCCTCTAAAGGCACTCGCGCACTGGCCTGAGCGCCGGAAGCGATAATAACCGCATCGAAATCCCGGATAAGTTCGTCCAAGTCAATGTCTCTGCCAACCAAGACCCCGCCCCGGAAAACGATCCCTAGATCAAGAATGTCTCTCAGATCACGATCCAGTCGTTCTTCCGGAAGACGGTACTTGGGTATCCCGTAGCGCATCATGCCACCGGGTTTCGGGAATTCATCCAGCAAGGTCACCTGATGGCCCAGGGTGGCAATGTAATACGATGCGGTGAGGCCCGTGGGGCCGGCTCCGATCACAGCCACCTTCTTGTTTGTTGCCGGAAATTGCTTCTTGAATTTCTTCCAACTGTCCCCTGCCCGGTCCACCGCAAACCGTTTTAGCGCCCTGATGGCAATGGGGTCCCCAAACTGCTTGTAAGCGCAGGCGTCCTCACACGGGGCAAAACACGCGTCAGCGCAAACGAACGGAAACGGGATCTTTTCCCTGATAATGGCAACAGCCTCGTCGAACTTCCCCATCCGCACAGCACGAATGTAACGCGGCACGTCCACCCCTGCCGGGCAGGATCTCATGCACCGGGCTACAATGAAATCTTTTCTGGGAACACGGTTCGTGGTCATTGCTTGCTTCTCCGTTTAGTATAATGGTGGCTAATTTGTTTGCTTGAAATCTGATTGCTCACATCTATTTATCCCAGGGGAACTGACCCACTGTTTTTTCTACGTGAAGAGCCAAGCCGAGGATATGTTCACGCATTCGGCTTGCCGAAAGGTCAGGATCGCGATTTTCCAGCGCCTCTATAATCTGGAGATGCTCCATCAGAGCATTCTGGGCCCGGCCTCCTGCACGCATGGTAAGGATACGGACCATACGCATGTGATCCCGAATATGGGAAGCCAACTCGATTAGCTTGGAACAACCGCTCAGCTCGAGTACTTGCTCGTGGAAGGTTACATTGGCGACTGAGAATTCGTCCGTCTGCTGTTCAACGGTATCCGGGGCGAATGAAGCAAAAATGGTTCTAAGGCCGGCCACGTCACCTTCAGTCATATGCCTGGTCGCCAGCCGAGCCCCCATGCTTTCAAGCGCAGCACGGACGTAAAGGATTTCCACGATCTCTTGCTTCGATTTCTCATTAATGAAAACCCCCCGTCTGGGCTCAACCCGCAGAAAGCCCTCAGCAACAAGCCGATGAATGGCTTCTCTCAAAGGAGTGCGGCTTATTCCAAGCTGTGTGGCCAATGTCCGCTCATCCAGTCTCTGGCTAGGATTGAATTGAGAGGTCAGGATCAATTCCTTGAGGGAATTATAGACGAGATTAGCCAGGCTGGCAGGGGGCTCTATAGGCGAAATAGAGATGTTCATTGACACCATCACGGAGAGGACGTGGTATACAAAATACCAAGACCCGGCGGATTGTCAAGCGGAAAATACAACGAGCGATAATCTTGACCTATCATGAAGATAATATTGCATCGGCGAGGCGCACGCCATCCTCATTTGCAAAAGTTTTCAAGCTCTGAAGCAATTTATGTATGATTGGGATGATGCGGGGGATCGGATGCCAGGCGTCACATTCCAAGGTAGGCTTTGTGGATTTCCTCTGAATCCAATAAATCACGTGCAGAGCCGGAATGGACTATCTTCCCGCTCTGAATTACATAGCCCCGATGGGCAATTTCCAACGCCTCTTGGACCATTTGTTCGACCAGAAGAACAGTGGCGCCTGTATGATTGATGGCAGTAATAGTTTCACCGGCGCAACGTGAGATTTTGCCGAAAAAATCGGGTGTTACCCCTGCAACCAAGACAGGAAACAGGGATTGCTCTTTCTGCAATCACAAATTTTCCCACACCGATCGACTGCCTTTACACTTCAATTGTGTTTCAAACTTGAGATTAATCAGCCCACAGCTAGTATGCTAAACAGGCTTGTCTTCTTTGGAGGTTAAACGGGCATGAAAAGTTTGCTGGAAAAACATCTCAAAATTTACGAGCACGAGGTCGCACGGTTCACTTGGCTAGCGGTAATCTTCTTTGCTGTCTTTTTTGTCACGGCCATTTTCCGCAACTATGTGGATACCGCTTTTCTAAAGCGCTACGGGCCTGACTACATACCTTGGATGCTGGTAATCAGTGCGCTGCTGACCATGGTTGTGCTTTCTTTTGCCGATCGCGTGGCGAGACGCTTTTCGGACACGTATTTAATGATACTTGTTTTGGTGGGATACGCGGCAGGAGTGACTTTATGCTGGCTCATGGTCAAGTCAAAATTCACCATCGTTTACCCGATCCTTTACCAGTTCATGGGGCTGTTGGACTCCATATTGCTCGTTTACCTATGGAACATTGCCGGTGACTTGTTCGACGCTAGGCAAGGGAAGCGCGTTTTTCCACTGGTGACCGCAGCCCAGGTGCTGGGCACCACGGTCGGCAGTTTTCTGACCAGGCCCATTACCCTTTGGATCGGAGAAGACGCCGCACTGCTGGTATTCGGAGCGGTTTTCTTGCTCACCGCGCTCTTCATGGTCAAGACAAGCCGGAACATCGTGGGTGAACCGAAGCCGAAGAAATCCGCTGCCGAGACTAGCATAGAGAAGAAACGTTTGGCTGAAGTCCCGGGCATTATGAAGCAATTCCCAATAATTCGCTTCCTAATCATTTGCGGATTAATTCCCAACATACTGTTGCCCATATTCTCCTATCAGTTCAGCGTGATCGCCAACCACAGCTTTGCTTCCGAACAGAGCCTGATCACTTTTCTCAGCGTGTTCCGAGGATCAACCACGCTTGTAACTTTCGTGATCCTCTTCTTCGTGGGACGCCTGTATTCAAGTATGGGCTTGCCCAATGCGTCACTGGTTCACCCCATTAACTTCACGGTCACGTTCGCGGCTCTCACTGCCTTTTTCAACATTTACGTGGCTGCTTACGGCCAGTTTACAGCTATTCTTATCCAGCGGGCCATCTCAGGACCGGTGAACAAGATCCTGTTCAGCGTCATACCAAAAGCCCTGGCTGCCTGGAGCCGAACCTTCATCAGGGGCACGGTGCTCAAAATCGGCATGCTTGCAGGTTCCCTCCTTATGATTTTTCTGAAACCGATCATGACACCACAGGATTTTTCGTACATTGCGGTGGTCCTTGCCGCCTACTGGGTGTTTGAGACCCTTGTGTTTAGAAAGGAATACAAACGCATCCTTAAGCAAGTTATCGTTGCTGGGAAAATCGATTATGACCAAATCGAGGCGGTTCGCACCTTTGATGCGGGTGGGGCTCCCATGGGACTGGAATCCACCACTGTAGACATGCGTCCGGAAGAAAGGGCTGACGAGGAAGCCAAACCTGGTGTCATGGCGCCGGATTTGGCGTTGAAGATGTTGGACGACCCTAGTCCCGATGTTCGCACCGAAGCTGCCCTTGCTTTGGCCGTGAACCCTGACATGAGGGCAGCGAGAAAACTTATTCGATGCCTGGAAGATTTGGATGATAACGTGCGTACTGCGGCCATGGAGGCCTTGATAGCTTATCCGAAGGAGATCCTGCCATCTCTTGAGGCTTGCCTTCTGGCGTCCAGCCTGCGGGGAAAGCAAGCCATTCTTGAGGTCATACGGTTGTCACCGATTATCAGCGATTTCGAGATGGCCCACCTGTTAGGCAGAACGGTCGAAGAGGCGTACGAAAACCTCATGGTGATCCGTCGACTTCAGGGGTTGGAAAACTATGCAAGCGTCCAAATGCTGAAGGAATACCTGTTGGCACGAAATGAGGAAATCCTGAGCCTATTGTTTTATGCTTTGTGGGTGTATCACGCTGACATGCGACTCATGTATCAGTCCCTTAAATCTGAAAATGCCTCCGTAGCCATAGAAATGGTGGAAACCTCGATCCGAGGACAAAACCTTCCATATCTGTTACCCCTCATCGACGACTTACCGTTGGATGAAAAAATCGAGAACGGAAGGAAGCTTTTCAATCTTGTATCAAGAGACGAACCGGAACGACTTCTTACGTTCCTATCTCAATCGGGAGACCCCGTGACCAGAATGCTATCTCTTTACGTGATAGCTGACCTGATGCCGAACGTGGCGTTTATACCGGTCATCGAATCACTCTTGCAGGACGAGGATGAGTTCGTGCGTCAAGTTGCCGAATTTGCATACACCAGAGAAACGAACAAGGAGGCCAAGATGCCTGAAATCATAGAAACGATCAACAACTTGAAGACCTTTGCTTTATTCGAGGGTTTGGGGACCAGAGAACTTCATGCGCTTGCCAGCATAACACGAGAGCAAGAGTTTAAGCCTCAGGATATCGTCATCAGGGCTGGCGAGGAGAATCATTCGGTCTATTTGATATTGTCCGGACGGATTACGACATTCCATGACTACGGGACGCCTGATCAGAAAGAACTCCGAATATCTGAGGCCGACGGGTACTTGAATTTCATCCCCGCGTTCCTCCACCAGCCGGCTCTCAACACTTCGGTCGCGGCCGAAGCGACCAAAGTTCTGGTGCTGCCACAGAGCCAGTTTCATGAGATTATGAGAATCTATCCCCAAATAGGACTCAATCTTTTGACGCTGGCGGCAAACCTCTTGAGAAGCATGGGCTTCACGGCATGAGAATGGGCCGGGGTGCCCAAAGAAGAAAGGAAGCCGGATAATGCAGTCATTCTATCAGTTTCTCAAGACGACTGTTCTAGGGGGCCTACTGGTACTAGTGCCGGTGGCAGTGTGCTTGTACGTAATTTCAGCCGTAATCAAGAAAGTCGTGAGCACATTGGCTGCCGTCGCAAAGCCGTTGCATGTCACTAGCGTCGGAGGAATTGCGCTGGTCGAAGTAGCTGCCGTCCTTGTCGTAATAGCCGCCTGTTTTTCATTCGGCCTCCTGGTAAGGACGGCTGTCGGTCAGTCGTTCGGCAGTTGGGTTGAGGAGAAAATACTAAATTTATTACCCGGTTATCAGTTAATTAAAAAAGTCTCACTCCAGTTTGCCGGGGGCAGCGACGCGGTTCATTGGTCGCCGGTTTTGATCAAAATTGGAGAGAGCCGGCAGATTGGTTTTCTGGTGGAAGAGCACCCTTCCGGCGAGGCTACGGTATTTGTACCCGCGATCCCGGCGGTTTCCTTCGGAGCTGTTCACATAGTAAAAGCCGAACTAGTGGAAAAACTTGATGTCTCAATGCGCAAAGCTGTGGATTGCATTACACAATTGGGCATGGGATCTTCAACGCTGAGTTCGGTTCCCCAACCACACTTGAGCCCCACCAAGGGTGACTCTTGATAGACTAGTATCGCACCCTAGGCTTCGCGAATGTTTACTTCCTCAGTCTTATTACCTCTTCTGTATGGACTTCAGGTTGGCTGCTAATGCAGATGATACCTGCTGGGCCGCCGCGCACGGACAAGCCCCAACGAACGGGACCCCAACATGGGATTTCAATTTCCTGGCCACCTGCCGGCCCACTCGCAATAAGTCGATGGGGTGCAGATCGACCGCGTCCTCGTGGGCAGAGAGGAGCGGGCCACTGCCGAGCGGCGGTGCCCCCACCGCACCTGCTGACCTGCGAGCCTTGTCCTTGGCCGGAACTGGGAAGATCCCGCCCTCGAAGACTGTGCCCCAGACCGGAATATCCTTCAGCTTCATCGGCTCTACAGCCATAGGATCCTGATCGAGCACTGTGAAGTTCGCTATCTTGCCGGGAGCGACACTTCCAAGTTCATTCTCCTTCTGCCAGGAATATGCCGCCTCGATGGTGATAGCGCGAAGGGCATCTTCCACACCGATACGTTCCTCGGGACAGGCAATGCGGCCGGACGGCGTAACACGATTGACAGCGCACCACACGAAATTCAGTGGATCACTAGGCCCCATAGGCAGGTCGGAGTGGAAAGAAAGTGGAATGTGGTGCTTTAGCACCGAGGCGGAGCGGACCATAGCGTCCGCACGTTCAGGGCCAAGCCCGACCTTGCCGTACTTGTCGGCGAAACCCACTGTGTAGTAAGGGTTCGCACTGACGATACCTCCTAACCTGGCGATGCGAGCGATCTGTTCCTCGGAGGACGTAGCAAAGTGGACGATAACCGAGCGGTGGTTGGCTCGAGGATTCTCGCTCATCCGACGCTCAAGTACATCCAATACGGTTTCCAAACCGAGATCTCCATTCACATGAATGTGAATTTGATAACCCGCGTCCCAGTAGAGTTTTGCCCGCTGATTAAGGTTCTCTGGGGTCATCATCCACTCACCATGATGACCGTCGGTATACCCATCTTTCATTTGCATGAGCTGCGATATGATAGCGCCATCTGCAAAGAGCTTTATCTGTCTCGGGAAAAATGACACCTTTCCTTGGGGCGCCGTGGCAACCTGCTTCTCGGTCGCGGCGAGGGATTCGGCCAATCCGAGACCGGAATCGACTTGAGTACGACCGTCTACGATAAAATAACTATAGAAAGGCGTGTCGCCCGAACCCAAAATTTGTTCATAGAGCTTCCAGATCTCCGGCGTGAAGAGAGCGCCCGGTTCCATGTAAGCAGTCACGCCATTCTGATGCAGATATGCGACCATCTGCTTAAGTCCGAATACCATGCGGTCCGGTGTGGCAAACACTTTGAGAAGCGGCTCCAATATGAGATTCATCCCTGTCTCCCACCAGTGGCCTTCCTCCCAATTAAACATCTTACTTGCATCGCCTTTGCCCGTCATCGCTTCTTGTGTAAGGCCAAGCGCTTTGATGGCCGCGGTGTTGAGGAAGAATTCATGACATGAGCGCTGCCACACTGCAATCGGCCGCGTTGCGCTCACCGCGTCAAGCGTTTTTCGATCTAGCTTGTCATGCCAGAGCCAGTGGTAGCCCCACGAAAACAGCCATTCGTTCTTGTTCGTCATAGCGTGGTCAGCAGCCTTTAACCGGGCAAGGTACTCCTCTGCGCTGTTTGCCGCCTTGAAAGTGCGTCCGGGCAAAACCCAGTCTTCGGTCGCAATCACTTCCGTGGCGAGGGTGAGTGCGCCGAGGATCGGATGCAGATGCTGATCGATCAGTCCCGGAAGCACGACCTTTGATTCAAATGTCTCGTTCACGGTGAATTTCAAATCACCCAATGACGCCCGAACTTCGTCCAGGTTTCCTACGGCCAGAATGCGCTTCCCCGCTACTGCCACCGCAGTGGCCACCGGATTATTGCGCTCCATAGTCAAAATCTTCTTGGCCGTGTAAACCGTCACCATTGGTGGCTCCACGGTCGTATCCTGGCCCTTGGGCAAACGATTTGTTAGAGCCGAGTTCAGTGACCCGTCGGCAATGACCCGATCGGTTGCCAATACCAAGCTCAATACCGTCACAAAATTTATGAGCCAAATAGACACCTTCATAATCCTCTTCATGGGACCTCCTAGTGATGCAAACTGTCCGTGTGCCTGCCAGCCGAGATGCTGCCACGACGAGAAAAATACAACGGCCTTAATCATCAACGGTATACCCGAGTGCTTTCCTCTAGTCTAGAATCTAATACTGTGCGGCAAGTTGTAAGTTGTCATTGCGAGGCCGTAAGGCCGTGGCAATCCCCGAAACTTTGGGAGATTGCTTCGCTCCGCTCGCAATGACATTCTTTGACAGCCCGCAACGGAACCATTACTCATCACTGAAGAATTTTATTGACAAAATAGCCCCTTCTTGGATAATTCTATGGCCCTCTCTTTGCAAGGTAACAAGTTAATTAGGGAAAGCGTATAAGGATCTCAGGATAACCCCCGTTTAGGATTCGCGGGTTGAGCTGACCTCTCATGGCGGTTCCACAGGACTATGTGTGTACATGTAAGCTTGTGGGTCGTTCTTACGTGGAGGATTGTTTAGGCAGATCTCAACCAGGAGCATCCTGCCACGGTGATGCATTCAATTTTTTGGGTGGAGGTGTGGCATGAAAGTTCGCGGGGCCATTTTGCTGGGGAAAGAAATTGCCTTGCGCGTTATCTCCAGGTGGCTGCTATTGATTGCAATTCTGTTGATGAGTAGCTCCATCACATTCACTCAGGAAGATAATACATCAAGGGATCTTGCTAATCCGTTCTCCAGCAGGTGGTCCATTGTCAACCAGATCAATTTCAACCAGTTGAAAGGCGGGCTTTTGACGGACAATCATACTCAATTCAACTGGAACTTTCAGCCGGTGATGCCTGTCTCCTTTAATGGCTCTTACAATCTCGTCAATAGGATGGTAATCCCCTTTTACAACACTCCCTACGTAGATTTGAATCTCGATTACCAGTTCGCACCCGGCATAGGTCGAGTCCAAGTAGATGGTTTAGGCGGAGATGTTCAGAATGCATCCGGCCTCGGCGACATCATTTGGGCGAGCCTCCTTTCTCCAAATAAACCTGAAGGACTCATTTACGGGTTCGGCGTTACGGTTCAAGCTCCGACTGCCTCTTCCGTCAATCTCGGCTCAGGACTTTGGCAGGTTGGACCGGCTGCGGGTCTCTTTTACGTTAGCAAGCAATTCGTAGCAGGTGTTTTCCCTCAACACTGGAAATCGGTTGGAGGGGAAGACAGGCGAAACCCCGGCACCCGTTTCACAAATCTTCAATACGGCCTTTCTTACCTGCCTACTCCCAAGTTAACAATCGCTTCTTCAGCCAATATTCTCATAGACTGGACAAAAGATGACGCAAATCGGTGGACCGTTCCTTTAGCTATCGGGGCCCTTTACCTGGTCAATGTAGGGAAATTGCCCATCCAAATTGGCGCCAGTTATCAGTGGGTGGTCAGACACCCGGCGGACATTCAACATCAGGAATCAATTGTCCGGCTCACAATCACTCCGGTCATTTCATCGCCTTTTGCAAAGAAGGAATAGCCCTTCTGCCGTTCAACTTTTCAACGAAAGAGGTTTTCGTCATGAGAAATTTCCTAGCTAAGTCACTGTTTTTGGGTCTGGTCGTAGTGCTCGCCTCCTCCGGCACCAGTACATATGCATGCATGTCTTTCCAGGTTACCGCCAAAGACGGAAACGTCATGATTGGGCGTACCATGGAGCTGGGAATCGACAGTCATTGGAAAATAGCTGTTGTTCCTCGAAACATGCAGTTCACGAGTCCGGCTCCAGGCGACAAAAAGGGGCTGACCTGGAAGAATAAATACGGATATGTGGCAGTCGTGGGTTTGGGAATGGATGAAATGGTATCGGACGGAATCAATGAAGCAGGACTTTCGTTCGGTGGTCTATGGTATGAACCTGACACAAAGTACCAGGATATCGGCCCGGGAGAAGAACAGCGAGCGCTTGCTCAAATCATGTCCGGGGCATGGATACTGGGCAACTTCTCTACGGTTGATGAATTGAAACAGGCCGTGGCTGGAATCAAAGTGTTCGGTTACGTGGTGCCCGCTTTGGGCATAGCGCCTCCGGGTCACGGCATTGTTTACGATGCTAGCGGAAAGTCCGTTGTTATGGAATTTGGGGACGGCAAGATGAATCTCTATGACAATCCCATGGGCGTTTTGACGAATGCTCCTGATTTTCCGTGGCACATTAAAAACTTGCGTCAATTCATCGGAATGAGCAACGAGAATCCGAAGCCCAGACAGATGGCCGGAGTGAAATTGGTGCCGACCGGCCACGGCGCGGGTATGATCGGACTACCGGGTGATCTGACCCCGCCCAGCCGCTTCGTACGTTTGGGAGTAACAACATATTTCTCGGACCAACCGGAAACTATAGATAAAGCACTTAATGTCTGTCAGCACATAGTCAATTCATTTCGTATAGTCAGCGGCATGGTCGTGGACAGAGATCCACAAGGCAAAGTCGTGGGGAAAGAGACAACTCAATGGGCCTCATTCAGGGACCTTAATAATAAAATCTTTTATTTTCAAACATATGAAAATCCGGATCTACGGAAGGTGGAGTTGAAGAAACTGGACTTCGCCGGAAATAAGGTGAAATTTATTGAAATGTACGGCGATGCCCAGTCGGTAAAAGATGTGACAAACACCGCCAAGTAGCTTCCGGTATTAAATCAGTTCACGATTGAGCGGTGTCGGTTGAATAGTCCTTGGTATTTGTAAATGAATTTGAGCAGACTCGTGAGGTGAACGGCAAAGTAATACATACTTTTTCTGCTCAGTCTAGCGGCCTGATGATAGAGAACAACCTCCGGATGATGGACAACTGAGAAGCCGTGCCACCACATTTGGGCACAAAGATCGACGTCTTCGAAATAGAGGAAGAATCTCTCATCAAATGAAATGGGATGAGGGAAGAGGGAGTTCCTCACAAGCATTGCGCTCCCGCTGCCCCAATCTATCTCATACGGCCCCGGACCTTGTTCTCCGAGATAATAATGGTCCTGAAGAAATTCGGGACTTCTTTTCACAATCCACGGGTTCCGCACCCAAAGTAGAGAATTCAGCTTGCAAAATTTTCGCGCTGAAACGTCAGGTCTTCCTTGCCGGTTCACCAGCTTGGGTATCACACACCCAACACTGGGATTACGGATCATGTAATCTAATGCGTCAACCAGTTGGGCCGGATCCAAGATTTCTGTATCCGGATTACAAAGCATTACGAAACCATTTTCATCGGGAATTTGTCTGAGGCCCCGGTTCATTCCTGCGCCATAGCCTCTGTTTGGTTCTCGGATGATAAGTATGGGAAAATTAGAATTGATAAAACTGAGACTATCCGTTCCGGAATGGTCAACAATAATCAGTTTTCTCAAGAAGCTGACCGAGCGCAATGATTCTATCATTCGGGTTATTTGGTTCTCATTGTGGTAATTGACCGTAACTACATAAAACGGTGGCATCCCCCCGGAATCGGATGCAACCGGATATTCGGAATTATTCTCGCTCGAGGGCAGTACTCCCGAGATTTCGGGTTCTGCTTCATCTTGCGCAACGTTATTTCCGAGGAATTCCTCATCCAGCCATGGTTTACTGTATGTCTTTTTGAAGAAGTACTGCGTAGATTTTCTGATCGGTTTCAGCAGGCGTGTCCAGGGCCTGGGGACAAGTCCGTTGACAGTCCAAGCCCTCCTGTCCATCTTATTTGCACGCAAACGCGCTTGCAGGCTCGAGCTGCTCAATCCTCCCGATCTCATAACGGCAATCAGCGTCGGGAGGTACAGAGCACGAATCCGATTTACCGCCAAGATTCGTAATAAGAACTCATAATCGGCTGCTGTTCCCATGTCCAATCGGTACGGACCATGCTTCTCATAAACCGATCGTCTGACAAAAAAAGTCGGGTGAGGAGGCATCCAGCCTCTATTAATCAGTTTGTCACTATACGGCGAAGATCGCCAGTACCGCACTATTCTCGATGTGTCCTTTCTGTCAACGTAGACCAAATCCCCGTAGCATGCGTCAATATCTGGATTCTTAAAGACTCTATGCACGATGGAGATGATTCTATTATGTGGATAAAAATCATCCGAATTTAATGTTCCTATAACATCCCCTTTTGAAGTTGCTATTCCCTTATTTATGGCCTCATACAAATTTTGATCCCGTTCCGAAATGATAACGGCATCAGGTCGTGAGTACTTTTCTGCTGCCGCCAGCGTTTCATCGGTAGAAAGCCCGTCCACTATAATGTGTTCAACTGGGTAAGTCTGTTTCCTGATGCTCTGAACGCAGTCCCGTATCGTCGCAGCGGAATTTAGGCTCGCTGTTATGATTGAGATAGTCAGGTTCTTTCGGTTCAAATCCTTTTCCTCCCGGTCGGATTTGTGATGTACGTGCTCAGCAGAGCCTGTCGAATCCGAAGACCTGTTCACTGAACGGCGGCTTCCAGTGTTCTATAGCAAGATGCGTTGAGTTTAGGTCCAAATCCACCCTCCACCCTCCCCCTTCCCCCTCCCGTCAAGGGAGGGGGATCTGAAACCCTCTCCCCTGGCGGGAGAGGGGAGGGAGAGGGGGACCGTAGCCTGAAGTGCCCAAGCGCCATCCTCAGTGCAGGTTACTATAGATCGGCCTCCGGCGAACACGTAAATCGATCCATCCCAAGCCAGCTTAGCGTAAAATGATGTTTCAGTAAACGGTACGGTGATCCATCCGTGGTCTGAAGAACAGCGAATTTCATGACGTGAGGCATATCAGTCCCCCTCGTAGCCGAATGCTTACAAAAGAGTGCTTTTTTGTTTTGTCACACCCGACGATATATGAGATATCTGGTGATGTCTTTGTCTCATTGTGTGTGGACTATACGTTTCGACGAACAGGCTCAATGAGAGAGCTGAAACGAGAAAACAGTACTTGCCGTTCGGGTCATTATCGGTTTTCATTAGTCGTTGGCTAATCCTGTCGCGAATTGGAGTTGACTCGACGAAAAGACTTTGAGAGCTTAAGGTGTCAAAATTTAAATTAATTTCTGTCGTAATCCCCTCCTATAACCACGAAAAATACATTGGAGAGGCAATCGCTTCTGTGCTGCGTTCTTCCGTGCAGGATTTCGAGATTATCATAGTGGACGATGGTTCGGTCGATAACAGCATAGACGTAATCACGCGATTCGACGACCCGCGTATCACGGTGATCCGACAATCCAACATGGGAGCACATGCTGCGATAAACCTGGGAGTAGCTCATGCATCAGCCGCCTGGATTGCCATATTGAACTCGGACGATCGGTTTCATAAACTTAAACTCCAGCGCCATCTTGAACTGCACGAAAAAAATCCAGATCTTGAGGCCAGCGCTTCGGCAGTGAGGTACATTTCCGAATCCGGTGCTCCTTTCAGCCCTCACGGATATCTCAACTGGAGGTATGGACAGCTAAAAGAACTTCGTCACCGGGATTTGCCATTGAAATCCTCTCTGCTCCTAGCCAACCATCTCATCACCACTTCGGCTCTTTTTGTCTCAAAGAAGGGGTTCAACGAGGTGGGCGGATTTATCCCACTCCGATATGTTCACGATTGGTTCTTCTTTCTCATGTTGGCGGATCGAGGTCGATTTCGAGTATTGGAAGAAGAACTGGTTGATTACCGGATTCACGGCCGCAACACTATCCGTGAAAACGATAACCTGGGCAGAGTGGAAGATAACTTTGTCCTGGAATGGCATGTCCAAGATGAGCTTTTGCGGATATCTTCCGAAGCCGACGTGATTCAAGTCATGGATTTGCTGAAACAAAACAAGAGATTTTGTCCCAGTTTGATGCTGTTATTCCAACTATGGAGGACGGCCAACAAGAACGATCTGCATAAGTGCGTAGCTCTGTTTGAAATTCCGGGACATCCTTTGATAAAGTTGGCCCTGGAGACTGTCCGCGAAGATTGCGGCGGCCTGAACCTGAAAACTCGAGCGAGAAAGCTGTTTGGTGAACGTTTGTGGAGCTTTTTCGCCAATCACAAAATCAAGCAGACAAAGTTCTTGATGAATTGTCCGGCATCTCTAGATTCGTTGCGAAGGAAAATATGAATTCGGATGAACATGGATTGCGCGTTCTTGCAATAACTCGGGATCGAGCCTTCCTTCGCGCGCTCCGTTTGGAAATGCCTTTGTTCAACTTGAGAAGACAAGGGCTAATACAGGATTATTTTATAACAGATCCCTCCCTGTTCGATGTGCCAGACGATTTCCTCTTTAACGTGGTATGGCTTCAACGCTGCAATTACACTAAATTGCGGGACCTGTTGGAAAGGAAGATCGGCGATAATTTCATGTACGACGTGGATGATCTCCTGATAGGAGAGGCATCGTATCGCGAAGATCGTCTTTCCTATAAGGATGTCATCAGGGATTTCATTAAAAAGTGCCGTGTGCTGGTAGTCACCTCAATCCGACTGGGCCGATTGCTGGAAAGGTACGTCGGTGTCCCGTTAAGTGACAAAATAGTAGTCTGTCCAAATGCTCTTGAATTTCCTGCCGGCCTCAAGCCGCCCGCACCTCCAAAAGGTATGCTGCTTACGTCAAGCGGAGCAATGGCGCTCGTTGAATCCCAAGCAGAGATTCTCTCCGCGATAGCGCATTTTTCCGAACAGCACCACCTGCCGATTCACTATTTTGGTCCAAAGAATCGACTGATCGAATCCTACTTCCCGACCATGTCGGCCTTCGGTCTGGTGGGATTTTGGCAATATCACACCATCCTCACGTCACTTCCACCGATGATCGGTCTGGCGCCGCTGGAAACGCAAGCAGACGAGGCCACCATTGATTTCATAAACGGCAAGTCCGACATAAAAATGCTTGATTTTGGAGGCTTGGGCCATCCAGGGGTGTACAGCAAAGCGGCCCCATATGTGGACACGGATATTCATACCGGATTGGTGGTTGACAACCGGGCCGAAGATTGGCGTGCCGCGCTTGAGGAGATCTACTCACATCTCTGGAAGAGCCTTGACGCGGAACAAGCTGAAATCATGAAAAGCCGTAATATGGATCGTGTTGCAGAGGGTCACTGGCTGGAGGCATTGAGGAAGAGTCGGTTGCCGAATCTCTTGACAGGACGTGACATACGTTTCTCGTCCCGGCCGATATATTTTTTCATTAATGCAGCAAAACATATGGTCTTTTCGCAGGACAACATTTTCCTGAAAAGGCTTCAGGAACGGATTCCCGCGCCGTTGATGCGGGCCTTAAGAAGGACGATACTCGACAACTGATAAGGGATAGTCACGTAGCAGGATGTATCGGAGGAGTTTGGTGCTGATGGATTGGTCGTAAATCTGTACTTTTCTACTCGTTGTATATAATTTTCCAAGAGGATCGCGAATTGAATGTTTCAGATCTAAAGCCGACTAGAGGAGTTGTCAAGGTCACTGGAGGCAAAGATTCCACCAGCTGGGCACTAGCTTGGTCGGATCTCACGGACGCGATCAACGGTTGGGAATTTTGGGGTACTCTTGGCTGGAACGACATAAAGCAGAAGTATCGCAGGTCGGTTATTGGTCCTTTTTGGCTTACCATCACTCAGGCGATCATGGTCGGATCCATAGGCGTGTTGTATAGCTTCTTGTTTAAAGTTCCCGTTCGTGAGTACCTTCCATACGTGACATTGGGCCTGTTGCTGTGGGGCTTCATATCCAGTCTCGTAAACGAGGGCTGCACGGCATTCACTGCTAACGAGAGCTTTCTCAAACAACTCCCCGCGCCGAAGTCCTCGTTCATACTCCGGCTGATTTGGCGCAATCTACTCATGCTCGCTCATAATATGGTGATTTACATTCCGGTAGTGTTGTTTTTCGCCGTGCCGGTCAAATTGAGCATGCTGTGGGCCGTTCCTGGATTAGCGCTGATCTGTTTAACAGGTTATTGGGTTGCACTGTTCCTTGGCATGATATGTGCCCGCTTTCGCGACATACCTCCTCTCGTGAACTCCTTGCTGCAGGTTGCATTGTTCGTATCGCCTATCATGTGGAAAAAAGAAGGCATGGGAGAGACTGTGGAGATATTCGCTGCATTAAATCCGCTCTACTATTATCTGGAGCTTGTGCGTGCACCGCTGCTGGGACAAGCCATTCATTACAAGGTATGGCTCGTTGCCTTGTCAATATCCGCTGTCGGGTTTGTCCTTACGATGGCCTGTTTCATGCGATACCGGGCTAGAATCGCCTATTGGCTCTGAGGATCATTGTGGCTTCCGTGAAATTAGATCAGGTCAGCGTAGACTTCCCTATCTATGACGTGGGCACACGGTCGTTACGGAACCTCATGCTCAGAAGAGGTGATGGCAGACGCGTGGACAGCGCTGGGGACGGCGTCGTGAGGGTTAAGGCCCTAAGAGACATCAGCCTCGAACTGGCAGACGGCGACCGGCTAGGACTTATAGGCCGGAATGGCGCCGGCAAGTCAACCTTGTTGAGGACAATAGGAGGAATTTACGAGCCTCCGCAGGGGACAGTAACCGTAATGGGAAATTTGGTCACCCTCCTCGATCTCGGTCTGGGAATCGATCCTGAGATGACGGGCAGAGAAAATGTGCTCATCCGCGGTATTGTGCTTGGGATGAGTCGCTCCAATGTCCGCCACAAGCTGGAACAGATCGAACAGTTTGCAGAGCTGGGCGACAGTTTCGATCTTCCGGTCCGCACGTACTCCAGCGGCATGCTCGTAAGACTCGCCTTCGCCATCTCAACAAGCATCGAGCCTGAAATACTTCTTATCGACGAAGTCATAAGCGCGGGCGACCATCTTTTCATGAAGAAAGCCGAGCAGCGCCTCAAAGAGCTCACCACGGCGACAAAAATACTGATTGTAGCCTCACATTCAGTCGATGTGATTCGGGATTTTTGCAACAAGTGCGGTTTGCTGCGCGACGGGCGCCTGGTGAAACTGGGCCCCGTCGATGAAGTCGTAGAAGAATATGTGGGACCCGTGGCAACATGATCGTGAAGTGACGTCTTGCAATCGGGCTTTCAGGTGTGCAACGGCCAAGAAAATCTTGGCATTGGATGAGGAAAGCCAGCACAAAAGGTCGTTTGTTCCCTGTTGGTTAGACACGACCTGCTATGACAAGAGTGGAACCGGAATTTCTGCAAATCTTGCTTGTCCGACGATCTTCGGTGGGGTACGAACAAGCTCCTCCGTGTGGAGTGTTCCGGACTGTGAAACTAGCCAGCAGTGGCACCCAGAATTGAATCCGTGATTACTTTCGAGACCTGCTATAGTGTTCTGGCGGGACCTGAGGCTGATAAGAGGTGAGGATGAAACGCGCGTTTTAGGGTGCAGTCGATCATCAGGAGGCTTCGGGAGGCTGCCGTTCATCTCCCTCAGGGCAGGAATGCCCGTCCGGTGAACGGGAGAGGGATTACCGAGCTAACCTTTCCTTGCGTGTTTGCAAACACGCTTACACAATACTCAGAGCTGGAAGCCGATTTGTACGAAAACATGGATCAAATTGCTTTTTCCGTAATAATGCCGACTTTTAATAGGAAACATTGCATTGGTCAAGCCATTGATTCCGTGCTTGCCCAGGATTACCACCTCTATGAAATAGTAATAATTGACGATGGATCTTCCGATGGCACATATGATTATCTAGAATCCCAGTATCCACAAGAAATTATGGAGAATAGAATAGTCCTGATAAGGCAAGAACACCTAGGTGTAAGCGTAGCCAGGAATAGTGGTATTAAAAGGGCGCGATATGATTGGATATGTTATTTGGACACGGACAATCAAATGAAAGAAGGGTTTTTCAGGATCTACTGCAGTTTTATAAGACAATTTCAAGAGCATAAGTGCTTTTATTCTAAAATAATACATAAGCGTTCACGATTACCCGTTGGCGAGGAATTTGATTTGTCAAAGCTTTTGATTGGATGTTATATCGATATGAATTCTTTCGTTCATGCCAATATGTATCCGGACGAATACTTGTTGTTTAATCCCGACCTGACACGGGGCGTTGATTATGACTTCATTCTTAAATTTTGCTCACGGTATGAGCCTATTTTTATTGATAAAATTCTAGTTTCCTACGATGATTCCGAATCACAAGACAGGATAACAAACTCGGCAGATTTACAATCCAATTTATCGATCATTCGTAATAGTGAAATTAGAATTGAGGTCAAACGCTTGTGTAAGGAATTCGCGTCACTGAAGGAGGCGATGAGAAACAGTGTTCAAAAGCGTGACGCAATCCTGGTCAGCCCTTATTGGCGCTTAACAGAGCCCGTGCGTAATTTTCTAGTGTCTAAGCCCAAATTGAAATCAGCGTTAAAAAAGATTCTCAAAACTGTCTACCGTTTGGTCAACCGAAAACAATAGGTGGATGGTGGATAGCCTCATTCCGTGTACGTTTGCGTGCGTTGTCCGATTGTATGGCTTGTCCGAAATTACCTGTCCGGTAAGGGAATACCGTAAACGGAGTACCCTCATCACTCACTTCTCCGCTCCTTTCCCGACTGTTTGGCGGGGACCCGGCCGGCACTTTTTTCGATTAACCATATCTTGATTCTCGCGCGGGTGTCCGCGGATATAAACTTGGATAGGAGCCTCCAACCGCACCTCCCAATAGTTTGCATGAGCCGATTCAAGGAGGATGCGCCGGTTGCGTTTCCGCCGTCTGGGTTGGTTCCCGTTGGCCTTGCGGTCGCCCTTAGTCCAAGCACCCATCGAGACAATTTCGAGACCGAAGAACTCCCGGGGCTTTCGCCTCCCTGCATGTCTGCGATAAACATTTCGACGGGCCTCCAAAAGGCTTCGTCCACGCGGTATTTGGCCAGTCCCCATTGGAGAAACCACCTAGCGAGCCCGATAGCAGAAGCTCCTACAGGGTTCGGAAACATCCGTCGTGCCTCTTCTTCCGCCGAGTGGAAAGCGACAAGAATGGGTGTAACCGGATTCTTCGGCCCGTATGCCTGCAGGTTGTACGTGGCTCCGAACCCGGGATCTTTGTTTACGTTGAAAGGGTCTTCGCCGTACACACGTTGAATCGACTCATTATTACGGTAAGCCTTTCGTATAAGGGGGGAAATGAAAGTCTTTCCGTCGGAAAAATAGTCGAAGCGGTACGGCTGGTTGCCGTAAAGGTCTAGTCCGTTTGCCTTCAAACGATCGACATATTCTGCGATAAGCTCAGGAATTGGTTCAGGCATTCCCCTTTTCAAGAAGCGGGTGTCATATTTGGATAACACTGACGGATTGTGGGGATCGAATCCAGAAAAATGAAAAAAGATCAGGGGAGCAGCGTCAACATAGTACGTGACGCCCGTCTTCGTCATTTGCTTGTGCGGCAAATTCCAGTATGCTACGTTCATACCTGGTGAACGGTCCAGCACAAAGGTTGGAAACAGGGAAGCAATTAAGTCGATCCACTTTTGTTCCACAAATACCCCTCGCTGTGCCTCGTTATAGCAGTCATGAATCACCTTCTCCTGCCACCACTTGAGCAAAGCTCCGGTCGTGTTACAGGCTTTCAATGCAAAGAAACCGGTATTGATAGTTCCGTTTGTTAGGACATCCAAATCGTTGGGCGTGTGTTCGTCGTCCAGAGACCGGGTGATATGGGGCGTGAATAGGCCGTCATGGTAGTCCAATTGACCAATCGTACGGTCAAGAGAATGGTACACGTATGTGTCTGCATCAATATATAGCACCCTGGTGTATCCATGATGAAGCAGATAGTCCACAATGAACGGTTTTGAAAGAGCGGACATCTCAAAAGCGGAATGCGTGAAGTAAGTCTGCTGACGTTTCGGGATCGAAATGCGTTCCAGAGTGATCGTCCGGAATAGGTTTGATGAGTACGGGTTGTCGTCGGACGTAGCGTCGACCAGGAACACAAAACGCTCGGCCGCAGTTCCTGTCTTTGCTATTGACTCCATGACGGTCTTTGCGAAGTGAAAGTAATTGCATGTGGCCACGGTGCAGATTGCCGTTTCTACCATGTCGACTCCTAGGTGTCGCTGATGCGGCCAGCGAGCCCTTTCGCCAAAGGAAATGCACTGCGACCCCCGATCCGTCTGGTCAGCCTACTGTCCCCTTCGGGGAATGGTAGGATAACCTTCGCCGTTAGGCGAAGACTTCGGGGGGCTTGCAGACCTGGTCGGTCCCGCGACCGTCGGCGACTAGAACCCCAACGATACCATTCACGCTGGGCCGGGCCAGGACCTGATCGTCGCTGTCTTGACGGAAAAGGCGACCAGATCGGCCTTGAATTCCCAGACTTTTTCCAAGCCCCCCGAGAGTCCACGTCTCATTATTCCGATCAACGATTGTCACCTCATGACCGTGTTGTTTCAGTGCTGCCTGCAGGTAAGCTATTCCCACGTTGCGATAGGCATGCCAGCCTCCAGCCGGGCGGATCAATAATAACAATTCGTCCCATCACCGTCTTCGGCCACCCCGGTGGTTCGCAGGCCCGCAGACGGATAGAATCCCTCGTGGAGCAAACACCGGCCCCGGTTCCTTTGCTTGTGTCTGTCCGCGGAGTTCACGGAAATCCTCTCGCACCATCATTGACACCAAGTCTTCAAACTGCACGGAGGGTGCCCACCCGAGCTTCGCCCGCGCTTTCGATGCATCTCCAATCAGTGGGCGTTCTTCCGGTTCCCGGTAGAATTGTGGGTCTGATGTAACGTAATTCCTCCAATCAAGGCCAACTTCACGGAACGCGATGGCCGCAAACTCCTTTACCGAATGTGGAATGCCCGTGGCAATCACATAATCGTCAGGTCGGTCCTGCTGCAATATCATCCACATGGCTCTTACGTAGTCTTCGGAATACCCCCAGTCACGCACCGCTTCTAGATTCCCGAGTCTTAACTCGCTCTGCATTCCGAGAGAAATGTGTGCTACCGCTCGGGTGATCTTCCGGGTGACGAATTGTTGGTCCCTGCGAGGGCTCTCGTGGTTGAACAGAATACCCGTACAGGCAAAGAGCCTGTGGGAGTGCCGGTACGCTTTGGTTACATGAAAACCCGCGAGCTTGGAAATCCCATAGGGCGTGCGAGGATTGAAGGGTGTGGATTCATTTTGCGGAGTTTCCGGCGCATTCCCGAACATCTCGCTGGAGCCGGCACAATAAAACCTGCACCCTGGGCTCGCCTCTCGGATAGCGGCCAACATGAACAGCGTAGTATTGAGATTGGTACTTATGGTGGCAAAGTCATCTTCAAAGGAATAGCTCACAAAGCTGTGGCCCGCGAGATGGTAGCATTCACGTGGCTTAATTTTCCTTAGAATGCCCGAAATTCTCTCAGGGTTGTCCAGGGAACAGACATGGAGGTCCAGATCCGAAAGAAAAGTCCGGAGCCGCCACAACTTGTCTTCCGGGCTCTCGATGGCATTGCGGCGTACTAACCCGTGTACCTCATACCCTTTTTCAAGCAGCAGCTCGGCGAGATAGGATCCATCTTGACCTGAAATGCCGGTAATGAGGGCCTTCCGTATCATGCTAAGCCTCCGAACATGTTACGGTCCTAAATATTTCCGAATGAACGCCAACCTGTTGCGCATGAGTTCACCGACGGCAGCAGCCGAGAAATCGTCTCGAATTGTCCTTTGAGCGGCCAACGCCAATTCGCCGGCTAGTGAGCTATCCCCTGCCAGCTTGCGCATCAGATGCGCCGCATGATCCAAGTCGGGATCTGCCCAGAATCCTTCGTAATCCGCATACGGCCCTTTTCCCGCGCTGACCGGTATCAGCGAGTACCTCACCAGTAGAGAGTTATCCATAGTCATGAAATCCCTGTTGCCCGACCATCCTGTAGCGATGGAGGGTCTACCGAAGTACATTGCCTCGGCCATGGGCAATCCGAAACCCTCGGACCGATGGAGAGAGACCAAGCAGTCGCAGCAGCTAATGAGAGCGTTCAGCTTGGGCCGGTTCAAATAGCCATCGATCAAAATAATTGTCGGATCATCCTTGACCATCCGCCGCAGGAGTCGCTGCATTTCGGGTCGATGTCCAGAATTGCTCACCTTCAGAACGAGATACGCGCCCTCGGACCGGGACGCAAAGGCCCGTTGGAAAGCCTCAATGGCTCCCATAGGGTTCTTGCGCTCAGGTGTGCTAAAAAAGTCGCACATTGAAAGAAAGAGGAATCCGGTGGGAGGTAGACGAAAATGTTCTCGAGACAGCGTGGCTGCCGGGATGGGTTCCACGCAGAGCGGAATACGTATCACCGGGACAGGTGATTTTCTGCTGAAAACTTCCAGGCAAAATGAAGATGCCACCCATAATTCATGCACCATGTCGAACGCAGGGATCCACGTGTCAGGAAAGTCAGTCGTTTCCCAGAACCAATATCCAATGTTGTAAGCTTTTGATCGAAGCCGATTTCCAAGGGCAAATAGCGGAGTTATCATCTCCGGGGGCTGGACATGAATCAGGTTTACATCGTACCTCGCTTCAGAAGCTGCAGCAGGGGGAGGATCTTCAGCCATCCTTGATAGGACGCAGTCACTGACATCGATCAGCGCTGTGTGAATTCCGGCATGCGCCGCCGCTCGCGCAATGCCTCTCGCCGCTTCACCCAGGCCGTTCTCACTGCGCATGTAGCCAACGATGTTGATGCCGAAGTCCTTCCACCTGTTAGGTGACGATCCAGTTGCGAAAAAATTTCGGGCTTTTCGAACAGGCTTGGGCTGACCCTGCCGTAAAAACCAGTCGCGCACTTTTGTCCACAGTACGCGCGGGGTCACCCAACGTACCGCATTCCAGAGCACCCGTATCGTGCCAGCGGCAATCCTCTTAGGAGATAATGGCTGAGCAAAGCCGGCACAAAGTTCCTCTCTCCTGGCGTCGGCCTCGATTTGAAGAACCCCTCGTAACAATCGAAAGGAATACCCTAGACGGGGAGCCCGAGGCTCCCTCGTGAAACCTTTATCGTTTGAACGCTGTTCGGCGGAAGGCCGTTCCAAAACGCTTCCTATCCTTCTCATCCTCTGAGCGGAGTTCTCAAAAACGGCTATAAGGCTCGTTCAGTCGTACCAACTGTTCGTACCCGTTTCCCATGTGCCGGAACAAGACTTGGTGAAAGGCGATGTTTCGGGAGATGAAAAGCGTGCGGCCCGCTCCCACCGGATGAGGTTGCATCCATTGCGCCCTGTCCAAACCCCTCGAAAAAATGCACGGAATCAGGAATTTCCGAAAATCTCCTGTATGGAACATCATAGGCAGGAGATATAGCGCGAAAGCGAGGGCGAGTCAATCCCCCGAATTGCATGCGGAATCGCCGGTTACCTTGGCCGCAGTCCTGGTGTAGACCCTCCCCGGTCCGCATGAACGGGTTGGTGACTGCCGGGTGACCTGGCATATTGAGTCGAGTACTACGCCCTCGGATAACGTATGGGTTTCCTCCCGATTCGGGCATGTTTCTGAACGAGCCATCTCCTCAGGCTCGTGTCAGCCGCCTTCCGGCACCGCTTTGTTTCCCTCTATACCCGGTATGCCGCATTGCACCTGGGGAGCAATCATGACGACCATAAGTATTATGACGATCCTGAAGCACTGGAAGTTTTTTGCTCAGACAAAGGATTTCTTGAGAGAGCGATATTCCAAGTACCATATCCTTCAAGGCCCCACTCTGGCCTTCGATTGCCTCGTGCGTAAATACCAGCCCAGCATTTTCAGCAAGTCCTATCAGGACGAACACGGCAACCCGGTCTTTTACGAGGTGAACGACAGCTATGGATTATTTCTTTTGCTCCGCAATGTGCCCGGGGGGTGGATGGAAGAGGGAAAATTTCAGGAACCCGCTTTTTATGTAAAAAGGTGCTCCGCGCACGGCGAACATGCATAACGCAACGTCGAAGTTTATCAAGGGCTCCCAGCCTCACGATGCATGTTGGCGCCACGCCCAGTGGGCCCGAACCCTCCAGCAAAAACTCTCATATTGTCAAGGGTTAACTGGAAACGTACCGATTTGTCGTGTGCGGGCGCCTCGATGGGTCATTTCTCATCCCACCAAACGGAGCTAATGCAATAATCCAAAAGGAAAAATCTTTTTGCACGGAAAGTTTAGCTCTTTGAATGTGCTATGCAATTATTGAGATGGATACGGCATGGAATTTGCTTATGATTTTGTACGGAGAATTCGGTGAGCGTAGATCTTTTGACGAATTGCTCAACAACGTACCGGCAGTGGAGCTGCAGGTCGCTGGGTGAGCTATTTTTCAAGCATGCACGAAATTTTGCGGAAAGATAATAATGCTAAAACCGTGTCCCGGCTCAGCTAGTCGTGTATCAGTCAGGACGGAATGAAAGGTGCGGCTTTGAATGAATGAACGACAGCTACCTACATTTGAGGAAGATCAGTTCAATGCGGTGTCAAAAAAGAACCTGGAAACAGCCGGCACTGAAACAATCGATTTGGATTGCTTATTTCATCCCGATTTGACCGAATCCGGTAGCTACGACATAGGTGATATCAGGTATGAGGCTCTTGGCAAGCTCCTGCAGGCCGTACCTTTACCCGTGTTTCTCGTGGACGACTCCTTACAGATAAAGCTGTTGAACCGTGCCGCTCAAACAATTCTGAGGGAGGTTCCAGGCCTGATTGGATCATCGCTGCCATCGCACTTTCAATCCTCGAGCGTTAGACAGAAGGTTTTATCCGCGATCAAATACACATTTCAACAAAGAAAGTCTTTGATAATTGAAGGTCATCTCAGGATCGGCACTCCACCCATTTGGGGTCGAATGCATGTTCGATCCGTGAGGATAGGACCACGCAGGTTAGCGCTAGTGCTCATAGAGGATTTGACAGCGGAAAAGGAGCTTGTGGTAACTCAGAAGTATCGGAAACTGGTGCATCTTGTCCCGGTCGGTATTGCCGAATTTGGTTTGAAACAGCCATTTTCTCGAGATTTGGATGCAGCAGAAGCCCTGGATTTGATTATGGATGCCAAGCTAATCGATGGGAATCGCTCGTTTGCAGTTATGCAGGGATACAAAACGATCCAGAAACTACAGGGTGTCGCCTTAAAGACGCTTTTTCCTTTCCAAGTCAAGGGGGAAGATTATTATCGAGCATGGATAGGCCAAGGTCTGCCGGTCAGTTCCGTTGAAACTCGAGAAATCGACAGGTCGCAGGAAGTTGGATATTTCGAAAATGTGTTGATCAGCAATGTCGAAGAGGATCAGGTACTCGGGATTTGGGCGGTCCGGCGCGACATCACCAACCAACGCCGCCTAGAGGATCGTGTGAGGCGCTCCGAAAAAATCGAGGCACTGGTCTCCCTTGCCGGCGGTATTGCTCATGAAATAAGAAATCCCCTTGGGATTTGTTCATCTGCAGCTCAATTCCTTATGGAAGACGACATAACTTCGGAACTCAGAAAAGAATACGCTGAAAAGATTTATTCGTCTGTTCGACGGGCTTCTGAAATAATCGAGGATCTCCTATGCTTCGCCAGGCCGCGCACTGAGTCGGACCGGGCCCCGGTTAGACTAATCCCCACTATCCGGGAAGCACTGAGGATTGGGCTCAACAATCGCCCCGAGTACGAAATCGAGTTGTCTTTGTCGGATTGTGCTGATGAAGAAGTTATCGTTATGGGTAGCGTGGGCCTCTTGCAGCAGGTTTTTAGGAATCTCTTCATCAATGCATTCAGTGCAATGCCCAGCGGAGGACGGTTGACGATTTCAGTTGAGAAGAGCGGGGATGAATTCTTGGTTAGGATTTCGGATACGGGCTGCGGCATAGAGGAAAAAGACCTTGGGCGAATATTCGATCCATTCTATTCGGCAGCGCCCAAGGGCAAAGGAGTGGGTCTCGGACTGTCAATAGCTTACTCGATTCTGAAGGAACATTCAGGAAACATTGAGGTGCAAAGCAAATATCAAGAAGGGAGCACTTTCTCTGTAAGACTTCCTCGCTTCGGTATTTGATAAAGTTGGAAAGGTTCCCTGTGCAGTTACTCGCTCACCATCTTGGCAGCCACAACCGACAGTTCGGCTCACTCACTTGATTGGCGTTGATTCGAGCTGAGCTCTCTGAAACGCTGGGTTCCCGACCCACCAGTCCATGCCGATCTCCTTGGCCTTATCAACGGAGCAAACCAGAAGCCGAATTTGAATTGTGAGCAATTCGACGTCCACCAATTTTATTCTAATGTCGCCGGCAATGACGATTCCTTTGTCCAGAACTCGCTCGAGCAGGTCGGCGAGACTGGTGCTTTCTATTGAATGTCGAGCGGAGCGCTGGATTGGCATGGTATGTTCTCCTACAAAAGCTTGCCTAGTGGTCCTAGATCGAGATTCAGGTCTTCTTCCTCAAGATTGAATTCTTGCCGCAACCGATCGATTTCTTCGGCTTGCATCATCAGCGTGACCCCAATACTTTCGATCTCCGAGTCAGTTAGTGTTCCCGAGTCCATTCTCCTGATTGCTTGGCGTTCGAGTAATTCATGGAGGAGCTTCACGAGCGTGAGGACCAGTTGACCTAAACCGTTCTTGACTTTGTCCGGGTCGAGGTTAAGTCGACCGGATTCCTTGTTATCTATGCAGCTTCTGCGCCGAGCGCCTTCCATCACACGGACAAAATCGCTCATGGCGTTTGATGCGACCTGGGCTTTCATATCTTCTCCGGATCGGCAAGTACTGAATCTCCCAATATTTTAGAGTATTAAAGACGCCAGGGCTGTGCCAGCTCTTCAACAGGATAGCCTTCGAGTTCCGTTCCCTTATTGATCGAAGTCAACACCAACTGGAGTCCCAAATAGATCAAGTCCACATTGGCGACTGAGATTGTTACTTCACCGACAATAACCGCTCCCTTGTTCAGGACTCGATCGAGCGCTTCGCAAAGGGAGATGTGTTCCTCGTCATTCAACTGGAGATCGCTCAAAAGACCCTCCGCTGACCCATCGCAAAACCCTTCGGTCTTTCAATGCCTGCGGACTGATTCCGCGGGTTCTCTACGCATAGCTGTTTCCGAGCGCCAAGATGGAATCAGCTCACTCTTGCATAGCGTCTAACCGGTCCAAAAGTTCTCCTTCGCGTATATCGAATTCCGCCTCGGTTATACCGCCAGATTCGAGCATGCGGTAGAGCTGCTGGAGCTGACCCGTTATGGCGTCTGCGTCGCTTTCGAGCGCTTCCTCGGCAGCTTGGTAAATCTCGTCAAAAACCCAAAGAACGCTATTTACAGGAAATAATACAATATCGTCTACCAAAAGCATCTCAGCCTCCATTAGCTCGTATTAGAGATTGATATCAATCTCAACGAAGTTGTGAGGCGCCCATGGGCCGTTGTAATCGAAGGAGAAATTGTCGTCAAACAGCCTCGCTGCCTCAAATACACCCGATTCAAACTTCTTTGTGTCGTTACGACCCACCAGACACACGAGATTCATCACTTCGCGCTCCTCCCGGCATTTATTCCGCTTTATCGCATAACATTGTCCTGCCAGGGCCTCTTCCACTTTGGCAGCATGTAAATCCCGGTCAGAGGTAAGGATGGTCTCGAACAGGCGACCGATTTCGATTTTTTCGTCGTGAGTCGGAATTCGATCAGTCCTCACTAACCTATCTCGGGCTGTTCTCAGTTCGGGGTGCGTATTTACCAGGTATTCGAATATATTGGGCACATCCCAGGTAACGCGTAATCCCATCTCCACCTTGCCTGAAACTAGCCGAAGCTGTTCGATAACTGCCTCGCGATTTCGAGAAAGGATCTGTCGCACTGCCTTGGATCCATTGGAAATCATCCCGAACGACATGGGCAACACGGCTCCATCGTCCTGGGCTAACTTCTTAAGGACAGCCTGATGTGCCGCAAAGTGGCGGCGCTCAGGACGAATCTTTTGATTGGGCACGTCGCTTACCACTGCGGCGAGATCGCGCTCCGCGATCGTGTACACTCTGCTTCCGTTAATTCCGAGAGATTCATAATTCAGGTTTTGGCCGCCTGGAACTAACGCATAAAGATATCTCCCTGTCGCTCCGCCGGCTCTTTTCGGTAACCTTTCCATGTCTCCCACCCGTTTCTCCGCAGATGGCTGCTGAATTCAAAACCGATCGAGTCTAGCACCTACAACCTCCAACGACTCACCGGATCCGCCCGTTCACAGCCTCTTTTCGGCCTCCTGGGCCAACCCGCGGTTCCCCAATGATCCCCTGGGCTGCGCCGCGAGTCTCACCGATTTTACCTTTCCCTCCGAAAACTTCACTTCGAGCCTACCGCTACAGACGTAACACTTAATCGAACCCTCGAAATCGTCGTACGCGTCATCCAGCTCGATATTGTGACCGCAAGATAAGCAATTGATTTTCATGGCAATTCCTCGCGTCTTCGCGTTATTGGGGCAGCGCTCTACGACGCGCCCGAGAATGGGAACCGTGGCGTTGGCATTCTCTTATCCTGAAAGTGAAACGAGGACTTGCGACAACTCTCAGTACGCCCCGTAACCATAGTTCCCGATCGCAACTCCACAGCCTCTTCGCCTCTCCCAAGGAAATGCGTCCCTTGTCCAGACAGGAAAGAGGGGTAGCTGTCGCATGGACACACGACCGGAAGCCCTTAATATTGCTGCTTGTCCTTATTTGATGACAGTTTTTCAGATTTGACATTGCTTTCACCTCCGGCCCTCAACGTTTGGTTCTGAACCGATATTCTTGAGATCGGCGCGGCACGCGTAACAGTGTTCAGTACCTGATTTTGAAGCCTTGAGCGTTCTTGCCAGGCATTTGCCTTGATATTTCCCTGACTTTCGTCTGTCTCTGGTCTGATCCGGTGTTCCGTTCGCCGAGATTCTTGAGCGCTGCGTCTTTTTCGCCCTCTATTTCTTCCAGTCGTTTGTCTATGTTTCTGATTCTGGACTGAGCACTGGCCTTTTCTTTTTCTCTTCTCGTCTTTTCCATCTCCAAGCAGCTTATTTTCATGTATGCCATGTACGGAACTATGACTCGGTCCACCCTGCCGGAGTTAGTCCGAATGTCTTTCAAACTCCGGAGATTGGCTTTCGTGCGGATCTCCATGATGCCCTCTCCTCTGTCTAATTGACGTGCGACTTTAAGATTTTCGATGCGTGGCTTCGGTTGCAAGCGTTCCGAATCAGTTCGTCCATCTTTTCGATCATCAGCGATTCCCCGGCTCGGGTGACTTTAGCCGTGTCAGTGCTCAAAACATCACGACAGGCCCATCTGAAAATCTGGTCGTTGACCTTCGCATGTCCTCCCAGATATGCGAGCACGCGACCGATGGCAATGCAAGCCCTTATGGTAGGTCTGTGGTTGTTCACGCCGACCAGTCGCAGCTCTCTTATGACGTCTACGATCACCTGAGCATCTCTCCTGGAAAGGCCCGATTTTGCCATCGTAATCTGAATTTCGGTCTCTCGGTCGTAATGGTCCACACTGATAGTTATGATCCGGTCCAATAGCGCATCTTGAGTCTTGTGGACGCCGGCATACTCTTCAGGATTAGAAGTAAAGATGGCGCGAAATGATGGGTGTACTCTAAGATAACTTTCTCCCGTCCTCCGCAAGCTCGGTAGATTCAGAACCTTTTCCTCGAGGATACTCAGAAGGACGTTGTTCGCTTCCGGTCTCGATCGGGTAAACTCGTCATAGATCAGAGTAAATCCGTCACGGCACGCGGTAGTTAGACGATTGTCCACCCAGAGACTCTTCATCTCCTCCTCTGTTTTGACCACAGAGTGGATGAAGTTGTCGATCAGTTTGGATTTGCGATAACCGGCATCTCGACCGACCAGGTCGGAGCTGCCGAATTCATCATCCCCGTGCACCAATATTACAGGCCGACCTAGCTTGGCGGCAGCATGAAAAGCAAGGGTCGTTTTACCCGTTCCCGCAGCTCCGGCGAAATGCACGGAATATCCTACCGCGAGGTAGGCCATAGCCCGCTCAGTCACCTCTTCAACTTGGGGAGTGGATATAAACTTGTCGCTTGCCTCAGGCGCGATCTTTTCCCCATTTGCCGGAACCAACTCCGTTTCTACTGATAGAACTTTTAACTTTGAGCCACTCATATTTAATCCCCGGTAGTTCGTTATGCCGCTCCCTCGAGCCGCCTATAAGGTCTTTTCAGTGTTGAGGGGCCTCAGCGCCCCGCTCATTGTCTTCAACCGCAAGGACAAATCCTCGCCCGCGGCACTTTAAACAAGCCATCGCGGGCGCGGAACTATCATCTCCGGATCCTCCACATGAATCACACACAACTGTCCTGTCTGAAGGAACCGGAACAAAGCCTCTCCCCATACACGCCGTGCAGGTGAAAGTCTTCACCGCGCCCGTCCCATTACAGTGGGCGCATCGGGTATAGGGCGTCCGCATCAGCACGACGCCCTTGCCCCCGCATACGCAGCACGTGGAAAGCCAAGACATAATCCCGAAAGGATCTTTCCCCGTGCCGCTACAGAAAGAGCAGGTCTCTTCCGCTACTTCCTTTTGATTTTTTGTCTGCTCAGGCATCTCTAACCTCTACAAGTTTCTCAATCCATTGATAAATCACTTTTTTTCTTTCTTCTTGCCTAGAGCTGAGGCTGGCTCTTGCTTTTCCCTTGCAGCCTCTTCCTTTGCACTGAGCTCGGATTGGGTCGTAGCTCTTCGTTCGGCTTCTGCTCGCGTTTTAAGTTCAGCTTCAGCCCTTGCCCGAAGTTCGGCCTGCTGTTTGGCCCTTCGCTCGGTCTCTTCCTTGGCCTTACGGGCTTCCGGAGAAAGGCCGCGCCAGGCAATCCTAGCACCGGCAATATCATCCGCGACTACTTGTCTTATTCCTGCAACCTCGGTCTTGAGGTTTGAGGTGAATCGCTTCCTCTCTGCTTTCGTACTCTTGCCCATTGCAGATCTTGCACTGCGAAATCCGTTCAACATTCGGCCAACATCGCCAGCCATATCCGACACGAACTTGGCGTTCAACTTCTTGGTCTTTATCGCCATTTCGCTTTGGGCCTTGTGGAAATCACCTAACATTCCGCTCACTTCTGTCTCCATGTTAGATACAAACCTCCCAAGAGCCCTTTTTGTTTCAGCGGCCTTTTCTTTATGAACTTTGTCGAAGCCGCTAAGCAATCCGGACACGTCGGCCCTCATGTCTGACACAAACTTCGCCTGCTCAGCTCTTGTGCGGTTCGCCATTTTTCCGTGAGCTTTGCGAAATCCCGCTCTCATGCCGGCGACTGCGCCCTTCATCTGTCGAGTCTGTCGGGCCATGTGCCCCATGAGATCCTGGCGAGAGTCCCTCAACCCTGTTATTTCTCCGCGCAACCGCGTCATATCTTGAGTCAGGCTACCCATCACTCCTCCTTTGTCTACGCGATGACCTCAATCGTTCTGCTAAGAGGCCCCGCTAGCTTCTCCGAATTTGAGACCGTCCTGATGGACGGCCTCGGTGCAGGAGAGCCCAGATGCGGCCTCCCCTGCACAAAACGAATCCGGAGGCGTCCGATCATCATGCAGGCGCAGCAGCCGTGGCTGTGAGGCCAATCGCCTCGGCATACTTCAGATAGGTTTCCACAGAGGCGATGACCACCCTCGCCTCAATAGAAAGCAATTCGATTCCAACGAGCGACACTTTGGCCCAGGCGTCTATTACGATACCTTTGTCCAAAATCCTGTCTACAACTTCTGCAAGACTCGAAGAGTCCGTTGACTTCGCTATCTTGGCCATCTTGATCCTCCCATCGCGAGATTTGAATTTTGGCCTTTATCGGCCTTTATTTTTTTGGCATGCCGTTAATGGGTAATGCTAGATTCGTGCCAAATGCGCGAATCAGCTTCCAATCAGGGCAAATTCCGAATTGGCCTTTGGTTCCCACGCACAGCCGGAGAACTCATCCCGTTGCGGCTCCGGACGAGATACCTAATCATTGCGGCACATTGAAAATAGCCGGCGTCTCTGCAGTGGTGACAAGAAGACATCATCTCTCTGCGGTTTTATGTTTTTCCGAGGTCGGACGTTTGGTATCGCGTTCGCGGCTCTCCAGCAGAGGCATCGGCGATCGAGCGCGGGATGAACTCTGAATTTTCGGATTGGATATGATCCCTACACGAACACAGAATCACCTGTTTTAGAGCCTGTCCTTGCTACAGAGCAACCGGGACCCAACGTAGTGATTTGGCCTTTCAGCGGCCCAGGCACAGCTATTTCAATTCGGATCGACGTTCGTGGGAAATGCGGGGAAAAAGTGGAAGGCTTTCTATGGAACCGGTTCTATAGGTTAGGGAATCGAATCATCATTCGCGCGTGTAACTGCGGTTAATGAGCGCGCCAGCTCGATAGACTTGATAATTTCCTCGTGAAGAAACGGCTTTGCCACGAAACTGCAGATCAAGCCCTCCTGAACTGCTTTTTGAATTGCCGGGTCGTCCATGTAACAGAAGCCTGAAATCATAATAATGCGAACATCGGAATCTATGGACTTGATGCGACGCGCAAGTTCCAGCCCTTCAATATCCGGCAATTTGACGTCAAGAAATGCCAGATGGAACTTCTGTGACTTTAACAGCCTCATTGCTTCTCGACCGCTCAAAGCCTTTTCGCAATTGTAGCCGCTTTTCTTAAGGATATTTTTGAGCGCCCAGCACATGTCTGGCTCGTCATCGACGATCATGAACAACGGTTCCTGGTTTTCCATGGATTGTTTCCTCATTACTCAAGAACAGCGGTAAAGTGACGGTGAAGACTGTTCCTCCACCCTCCGAACTTAAGACCTCTATATTTCCTAGATGTTGTTTCACCACTGAATAGCAGATGGAAAGGCCCAATCCGGTTCCCTTGCCCACGGGGGATAATGTGTAGAAGGGATCGAAAATATTTTCAAGGTGTTCCGTTGGGATGCCCAGTCCCGAATCCGTGATTCGGACGGCCACTTCCCATGCTGTAGATTCAGTGCACACTCGCAACATTCCTCCATCCGGCATTGCGTTTATTGCATTGAGAAATAGGTTCAGAAAGACCTGCTGAAGCAAATCGGCATTACCATGAATGGTCACCTGCCGGTCAGTGCTTTCGAGCACGACTGAAACCTTTTGCAGTTTCGCTTGGTTCGCAACCAGTGTAACAGTATCCGTCAAGATACCGGATAAATCGACCTCCGTCATGTCCGTAGTAGGCGCCGGCCGAGCAAATTTCAGCAAATTCTCAATGATGACTGACGCTCTGTGTATGTTCGTCTGTATCTTGTCAACACATTCCTTACGAAGTTCTCGGCCGATGTCATCGTCATCCAGAAATTGTGCGGCAGCAAGACATATTGCAAGCGGGTTCCTGATTTCATGGGCTATTCCACCGGCCATAACGCCCAAAGCAGCAAGTTTCTGCGATCTGAGGAGTTGGGCTTCCAGCTTTCGGCGTTCACTCAAGTCCCTTCCCACTGCAACTATTCCTGACAATCGTTTGTTTTCGATTGTCATGGACGACAATACCCAGCTTACGGGTATTCGTGGGCCGGCTTTGGTCACTATGTGCCATTCGCCGGTTTGAGGTGTGGCCTTAATTTTCAATATGTTGAAAATGTGTCTCAATTCGTTTTGGTGCTCCGAAGCGAATCTATCGAGCAATGGAGTTCGGCCCACCTCTTCCAGGGGATAACCGGACAGGCGTTCCGCTGCAAGGTTCCATGTTACAATGAGTCCTTCCGAATCCGTCGAGAGAACTATATCCGTAGCGCTTTCAACAACACTTGCCAGGTGCCGTTCCGCCCTGCGCACTTCATCATTTAGTCTGACTTGTTCTGTGACATCTTCCATCAACAGCAACGCATTCTCAACGTATCCCCGCCATGAAAAAGGAAGGATGCTATAGTAATAGATCCTCATAGGCACTCCGGGGGCGCGATAAATCATTCGTTCTCCGCGCGTTGCCTGTTTGTTCTCGAAGACCTGACGAACCCGGCTGACAATATCCATATTCTCCAGAATAATTTCCGGTAACAGTTCCTCCAATCTGTGTCCTATCGTCTGGACTCTTTCTTTACGGTTCTTTTCGCGAAAGTTTTTGTTCGCCTCCATGATACGCATGTCACGATCTATCAACAGCACCGAGCAAGGTATGGCCTCGAGAAGCATCTCAAAAAGTTTCTCGTATCGTTGCTTGCGCTGTGTTTCGGAAGCCGAGTTGCTGTTCTTATCCATGACATATCCCGTCAAATAGCGAAGAAATCACGTTCAAGGTGAGAGGCGACCAGAATCCTGAGGTGGAGAGTCTGAAGGCAGCACAAAGTTGTACGGTGGCCAAGGGCCGCTTAGAAGCATTTTTGCAGGAGCGTGCAATTTCAGGCGTCCAAAGGCTCGCCGAAAATCGACCAGTGAATCTTTTGGAATCAGAAAATATAGCGATAAGAGGGTTGATTGCTCCGGCTCATAGCTATTTTGCCTGACTCTGGAGATCTCAGACTTGGTTTTCGAGTACATTCCCGCAAAAGGCTCAATATACAGCGTTATGTCTTTCGCGTTTCTTTCCGCCAGCAGGGAGCCCGCGACATAACGGGCTTTTCGACTAACCAAATACGATTGTCCAGGAGTTCGAGTTTCCGAAGAATAAGATTTTGCGGAGGGAAGCAGGGTCTCCGGTGACAGTTTCCGGTCCGGCACCATCACACGGATTCCCATTTCGATTCCACCCTGGAGTTCCTCGAGCAGTTTATGGTAACGGGTCCTTTGGTTTTGAAGGAGCCTTTCCACGTCAAGCTCACTGTCCAGCAATGCGCCAAAACGAAGAGGAATCACTGTGCAACAGCGATGAAAATGTGCGATTACCGCGTGATAACGGGTCACTCTGGCGATATTGGGCGAAACCACAGGGACCGAAACACATGAAACCGCAGCTGCCAGGTCGCCGGACTTGACGTCATGAACTGAATGTCCGTCTACGCCTTTAAGAGGTTTTTCGGCCGATCTGCTGCTTTCCTTTTGATAAATGCAGTAGACTAGGTGTTTCATTGCCCCAACTCCATTTCCAGAGTTGGAGAAAACGTGTAGGGAGGCCATGGGCCGGAACACTTAAGAAAGATACCTTCTTCGCTGAGGTTCTTATTCCATCCTTCAATGACTGCCTCGAAAGTTTGAACCTCGTGTTCGTTGACGAGAAAAGCCCAGTTTGCCACCACCTCCATCGTGTTGTCTTCCGTGGCCTTTATGAGGTTGCGCTTCGCAGAATCTGCTGAAAAGCCTCTTAACTCTTCTATGACGGTGTGGCAGAGATCAACTAACCACCGACTCAGGCCCTTGTCCACTTCGGCTATAATTTGTCGCTCTTTGAAATAGCGGAGGCCGGGGGACATAGACGCCAGATTCTCCGAGGAGGCGGCGAGCTTTTCAGACAACAGGCGTTTCTTGACGTCTGACCTGGAAAAGGTACACTTGACCGCCCATTCTTCTTTGTCGCTAACATTTGTTAGGAACTGATCGATTTTTAGGTAATTGTTTTCCATGAGTTCCAAGAGGCTGTCTCTCGATGAAAAGAGTGTGCCGAATCTGGTTGGGAGCACTGGAGAATACTGCATTACTTCCTCAATGACTTGCTCGTGTCGAAGAGCCCTGGGGCCTACCCAAGCCAGATCTTGCAACTTTTCCTCCGCAGCCGAACCTACGTAATCATCAAGAGAAACAGTGCAAACCACTGCGGTAATATCGCGAAAGTCCTCGTGAAATATGGGCTCGTTGCCACTTATACCGAGCCCTTTGAATAAAGGCACTTGTCCGGAGCTACCGAGACAGAAAAGGTAAATTGCGCTTTGCATAATTATGCCACGTCCATGTTCTCGAATGATGCTTCAATGTCGGAACCTGTGATGACTATCTTCACCTGCCGCTCAGGCTTCTGTTTTAATTTTTCCACAGCACGTCTGACGGCGCTGAGAGCTGCTTTATTGCAAACTGATGCTATTTCGGCACCGCTGAAGCCTTCTGTTCGCGATGCCAGATTTGCTGGGTCAATTCCCTTTTCCAATGGTTTGTTTCGAAGGTGTACTTCGAAGATTTCTTTCCTGTCATTTTCGTCAGGTATCGGAATCTCTACGGTTTCATCAAAACGCCCCGGTCTCAGCACCGCCGGGTCCAGGATATCGGCCCTGTTGGTAGCCCCGAGCACCAGGACACCTTTGAGTTCTTCGATGCCGTCCATTTCAGCCAAAAACTGGCTGAGTACCCTTTCAGACACGTGAGAGTCGGTCGATCCCCCACTCCGAGCAGGAATGAGCGCGTCGATTTCGTCGAAAAATACAATGCATGGAGAGGCTTGTCTGGCCTTGCGGAACACCTCTCGAACAGCCTCTTCCGATTCTCCGACATATTTGGAGAGGAGTGCCGGCCCCTTGACCGAGATGAAATTGACTTTGCTCTCGTTTGCTACGGCTTTTGCCAACAGTGTCTTGCCGCACCCGGGCGGGCCTGAAAGCAAAATACCTCTTGGTGGCTTGGTTCCAGCTTGTTCGAAAAGATGCGGATATTGGAGAGGCCATTCCACCGACTCGACAAGGCGGTCCTTAACACTCTTGTGGCCTCCCACGTCTTCCCAGCGGACGTCCGGTACCTCAACGAAGACCTCCCTTATTGCCGAGGGTTCTACTTCTTTCATAGCGGCAACAAAGTCTTCCATGTGGACTTCAAGTTTGACGAGTTGTTCGTATGGTATGCCTGCCATAGCAAAATCAAT
The DNA here is from genome assembly GCA_052144015.1 of Desulfomonilaceae bacterium. Taxonomy (GTDB): domain Bacteria; phylum Desulfobacterota; class Desulfomonilia; order Desulfomonilales; family Desulfomonilaceae; genus DATJPW01. The sequence goes on along the minus strand of JBKQRG010000414.1, from coordinate 25,884 downwards.
GTCAGGCATAATGCGTCGCAAGCAGATCATGGCAGCTTCACGGCACAGGGCTTCCAAATCCGCTCCCACGAACCCATGAGTTATCTCAGCGAGATGATTCATATCCACATCCTTGGCCAAAGGCATGCCTCGACTGTGGATATCCAGAATTTCAAGCCTTCCTTTGCGGTCCGGAATGGGAATGGTGATTTCTCGGTCGAAACGGCCCGGTCGCCGAAGCGCAGGATCCAGAGCATTTGGTATATTGGTAGCGGCTATCACGATGACGTTCTGCCTTCTAGTCAGTCCGTCCATCAATGCTAATAGCTGTGCCACCACTCTTTTCTCCACGTCACCTACGACCTTTTCCCGCTTCGGAGCAATCGCATCGATCTCATCAAGGAAGACGATACTCGGCCCTTTTTTCGTCGCTTCCGCGAAAATCTGACGAAGATGGGCTTCGCTCTCACCGTAGAATTTGTGGACGACTTCAGGTCCGCTTACGGAGAAGAAATTGGCCTCCGTCTCATTGGCGATGGACCGAGCGATGAGAGTTTTACCGCAGCCAGGCGGCCCATGAAGAAGAACTCCTTTGGGAGCCTGGATTCCCAGGCGTTCGAAAACTTCCGGATAACGTAGCGGTAGCTCGATCATCTCTCGTATGCGGTGAAGCTGCTGCCCGAGGCCGCCGATATCCTCGTACGACAGCGTCGCTGATCTTTCCGCGACCTCAGTCTTGCCTATTACGAGCTGAGTAGTGGGATTTATGAGGACCGGCTCTTTAGGTACGGTGCTCTCTACCTTGAAATCCGCGAAACGGCTGCCGAAGAGCGTTGCTCTTATCTGGTCGTCTTTCATGACGGGCAGTCCGTCCAGAAGGCTCCCAATGTATTCCAGATCCCTTTCTGACGGCGTGACAGTAGCTGGAGTGAGCACCACGCGTTCCGCAGGAAGACTCGAGACTTTTCGCACTACCACGTGTTCGTCCATACCGGCCTTCGCATTTTGCCGCGACAGGCCGTCTAGTTGAATTCGGGATTGACCCCTCATGTCTTTGTATGCCGGCATGGCTCGGCAAACCGTGGTCCGCTTCCCAGTGACTTCAACGATGTCCCCAATGGCGGCACTAAGTTTTTCTAGATCTTCCGGCCCCATACGTGCGTACGCGCGCCCCACATCTTTGCTGAGGGCTTCAGAGACCTTGAGTTTGATTCTTGGCTCGTCCAAGGTTTCCATTAGTTGCTCCCGTATTAGTTAATGCACTTGATTTCCAGCATGCCGTTATTGCAAGAAACGACCATTTTGTCCCTCGAATAGGCTCGAGGCAACAGAAGCTCTTTTCTATACTTCTTGTCTCCTCTTTTGGCCGAGATGGTCAGGACATCATCCCGCAGACCGATTTTTATGTCTTTTTCGCTGATTCCGGGCAGTTCGGCCACGATGAGGGTGTAGTCTTCCTCCTCAAAAACATCCACCAAGGGCTCCCGAACCTCCCGAACCACTGTCTGACCCGAGCGCTTGTCTCGTTTGATGTTGCCGAAAGGTTCAATATTTACTTTGTCATCACCCAGCCCGACCTTAACGTTGAACCCGTAGACTCCCTTGAGATGTTTGCCCATGCTGCGCTCCGGAATTTCCCTTGTCCCGGACAGTTGCTTTCCCGCGTCAGCGATTTCATCAAGTTTTTCGACCAATTCCGCCAACCCGCCCAAAAAACCGACCAATCCACCCCCGAAGGGGCCAACCTTAGAAGCGTCTTTACTTTGTTTTGCCATTGTCATACTCCGGATACAGGGTTATCCCGTATTGTTTTATTTTGGTGTGGATAGTCTTATAATCGATTTGCAATATCCGGGCCGCCTCAGCCTTGTTACCCTTGGTTTTGCGCAGGACCTGGATCAATGCGCGGCGCTCCACACCAACTGTGCTCCGTCGAGCTATTTCCTTCAAAGACAGGCCTTCCCAGGACTCCTCCCCATTAACAGGTCCAATTTCCAGACCGGTAACTGTGTCGGGCCTCCCGACCGTGAGGTGTTCCGGTCGGATTAAATCGCCCGCCTGTAGCACAGCTCTTCGAACAACAGACCTCAGTTCACGCACATTTCCCGGCCAACGGGCATCGAGCAGCATATTGAGAGCCGAATCAGAAAGACCTTTGACCTTCTTGTTCAGTTCTGCATTTGTGGCTTTGAGAAAGCGGTTTGTAAGGTGAATGATGTCATCTACGCGCTCTCGAAGGGGCGGGACGGCAATGGTAAACTCGCTCAAACGATAGAAGAGATCTCGGCTAAAAGAACCTTTGTCCACCTTGCCGCTCAAGTCCTGATTGGTTGCCACTATAAGGCGTACGTCTACAGTCACCGGATCTCTGCCGCCAACTCGGTAAAAGGTCTTTTCCTGAATCGCGCGGAGGAGCTTGCTCTGTGAATTGAGAGGCATGTTTGCGATCTCATCTAGAAACAGAGTGCCGCCATTAGCCATTTCAAACTTGCCGGGAGTCCTCCCTGCCGCGCCCGTAAATGCTCCCTTTTCATAACCGAATAGTTCACTTTCAAATAGGTTCTCAGGAATTGCGCCGCAATCGAGCGGCACCATGGGATATTTGGATCGAAGGCTAGCCTGATGGATCGCCTGGGCAATTAGTTCCTTTCCGGTTCCGGTCTCTCCCTGGATCACGACGGTAAAATCGGATGCAGCGACCAGTCTTACGTCTGATATGACTCTCAGGATTGCGGCGCTGGCGCCCATAATTTCCTCAAGTGGCAGGGAGGATTCCTTCGAGTTGCCGCGTAGTGGCTGAGATTTCTTGCTCACCGGCCGATTCGCTACGGCTGCCCTTACTTTTTCAACAAGTTCACGATTATTAATAGGTTTCGTCAGGTAATCGTGAGCGCCTGTTTTGAAGGCCTTCACCGCCCCGTCCAAGCCGCCGTACCCGGTGATCATCAAAACAGGGAGATTCTTGTCCAATTCCTTTGTGCGACGTAGAACTTCGAGTCCGTCGGTGCCGGGCATGCGTACATCCAGGAGCACCGCATCCGTCATACCGGAGGCGATCATTTCAAGTGCTTTTTCCCCATTGTTCGCCACTACAGGGGCAAACCCATTTCGTTTGAGAAGCCGAAAGACGATGTCGCAAAAATCTCTCTCGTCATCAACAATTAGCACTCGCGGCTCGCTTTCAGTCATCTCCTTCGCCTCCGAACAAATATTTCAGTCATAACCTTGTCTTTCCGCATGGATTTATTCTGATCGGTCGCCTTAGACATCCGAGACAAATGGCACAGTGACACGGGGTCTCATCATTGAACTCATGTGAAATTCCACCTTGCGATCCAAATCCAAGCTTTTGCGCATGAGGCATGCGTTATACTTCTCCTACGGGACGGCTAATCGGGTAAATTACTTCAATATCCTTCTCCAGCCAGGGCTCCAGACAATGGAACATGCCCAGAAAGATCATGCCCACTTCACCAGGGAGCAATGTATCGTTGATTCGTTTAGCTATGAATCGATCTCGCCTGCTCAACAGAGAAGCCCTTTGCTCCTTATCGGTTGCTCTTAGCCTCAGAGGTCTCGCCGACCCAAGGTCTCGTTTTGCCAGCTCGTATTCCTGCAAGAGCAGTTTCAGGGATTCCGTGCCCATCACTGTTGCTCCCGCGTTCATTAGCCGCAGAATCAGAGCGTGGTTCCGACTTCCAGTCTTTGCGAGTTCGACTACCAAATTCTTTTCTTTGCCGGAAACCGGCAAACCATCCTGGTAGATGCGCACTCGATTGAACGGGACAGCTAGTTGCGCCACAGAGTTTTCAATTTCAGTCCATAATTTGTCGATCAGATCAATTTTTCTATTCCAGCCTGACCTACCTAGCTTTTTCAGGGAGGCTTGCTTGACCGAATCCCTGAGAGCCCCCATGTCGGCTTGGTTGTGTATGATCGGAAAGTGGAGAAGACGCCGGGAGTGAGATTGCTGGAGGGCCGATCTTGCCATTTTCGATCCTAAAGGTATGCTGCGGGTCAACAACAACTATGGAATTTATTCCATAGCCGAGATTCCATTATTCCGTGGTGTAGATCCCATAGGGCCACAGTTCACTTGCTCTGAAATGAGTGACTTAACCGATGAGCATGTATCAGGCTCGGTGAGCATGGGGAATTTGGAGTCCTCCCGATATTGCATCTAGAAGCTGACTTGTAGTCGGAAAGTTGCAAGGTCCGTGCCCGTCATTTGCCGCTTTCGACTATGATGCTGTATCCGGAGTTCAGCGGCACAAATTCTCCCTTGTAGCTTCTGACGAAATGAGCACCTTCGGATTAGCGTTACGCTCGATAGTGTTCTATTGGTGTTCCCGCAAAATTTCGAAGAGATCTAGCGTCTGTTCAATTACAATCTTGGACTTTACATTGGTTGCGGGTTTCAGATTAAAGCGGATGCGATTTTTTTTGACAGGCGCACATTTAGAGTCATTGATCAATAACTGCCCAAACGTGGGTTTCCGACATTCTTTTGTCCAGTTCGGATTGTTGAATAATCCCAGAGGCAACCAGTTTCCTAAAAAGGCTGCGAAGCCCTTTCGCGGAAATTCCGTATTTTTTCATCAACGAAGAATCATCCATTCCGGACCTTATACATTCCGCAGCATCCGCGCCGTTAATGATAGGTTTTTCTTTGGTTGCTTCGGGAAACTTGGCTTGACCGAAATCTATCACTACCGAACCTGGCGACAGCGATCTTCGTACATCAACTTCAGATTGAGTCAACACCTTTGCGGCTACCAACTGATCCAAAAGACTATGAAGCGCTTTGGCAGAGAGATTGAATTTTTCCATTAAAGAAGCTTCATCTATCCCTGACTTGATCAAATCCACGATTTCCTTGGTAGGGAGCTTTATTGGCCTTGGCCTTCGTTTCAATGTTATGGCTTGAGGGTTAAGTACCTGATTTTTTGATTTCTCCTTTCCGAGAATTGCTAGCCTTAGACGCTGCAGTGCATTTGCTACATTGATTAAAATTTCGTTTCGCTCAAAGGGCTTTATTATGTAACCATACGCCCCGAGTTCAACTGAAAGAATACCTGTATCCCTATCATCCACCCCGGTGACCATAAGTACCCCCACGTCAGGATACAAGGGCCTGATGAGGTTCAAAAGATCAATGCCTGACATTCCCGGCATAATTATGTCTGCCAAAACGAGGTGGAACCTGTCGGTTTCAAGCGCATTCAGGGCCTCTTCTCCCCCAGAGGCGGTGCGACAGTCGTATCCTGCGGCCGTTAGATAGCGGACTAGTAGCTGGCAAATATATGGCTCATCATCCACTATAAGAATTTTTGAGGGTTCCTTTTTCATATTGTCTTCCGAGGTATACCGTTCAGGGCATGTTGACGCTCAATCTCTATAACAACCATATATGCAGCAATAGGCTTACTCATTGCTCTTTTCATTTTCAAGATAAACGCTGAGCTGCCTTTTAGTTTCCTCGTGCTGAATCCTCTCTAATCTCAGCTTCTGTTCAGTTTCCGAGAGTTCCCAGCTGATCTGTTCAACACGGTGTTCCAATTCTGTCAGTGCTTCTCTCAGTTCCCTCTCATCTTTTTGTGAGATGCACTGCTTTGCCCGTTCGTAAGTGACATCCTCTATAATGACCATTATGTAACGGGCGGACGACAACCTTACCGATCGCAAATGGAGACGCGACCATATTCTATGATTCCCTATCTCCAGGATCGCCTCTGCTTTTTGTGGTTTTCTGTCGGCAAATGTTCTTTCCAAAAGGACCATGGTCTTCGCTTCTAGAGTTTTGGCTCTGGTAGCATCATCCGGATTGGGAAGGAGATCCGTGAATCGCGAACCCTTCAGGGCTTTGGAATTGACTCTGAGCTTTTCGCATGCTTGATTGACAAACGCGATACAGAACCACTGGTCGACCAACAGGACCGGCACAGGAAGCGCATTTAATAGCTTGCCTAGAGACGTGGACGTAATGTCGGTAAGGTCGAACACTCCTGATTTTCCCGCATCGTACGTGAGCAGGCCGTGCAAGTCTATGGTTTGCGTTGGTTCGTTTCCCAAGCCCAAGCAGCCTTGGAATTCTATACGCCGGTCGATTGCCAAATTTTGGTTATCCACGGTTATTCTCCTCTTGCCCGTGTGGATCATCTGGATTGGCTCGCATTGTGAGACTGCCTAATGTATGAGCAATTTCTATACCAGATTGGAGAGCTGCGCCAGCTACCCCAACCATCAGAAATCACGAAGAAAAGTTGATCCCGTAACAGATGCAATGGCTAAAAGAGGGACTGTAATGGTGATTCTATAGGAACAATCCCATAGTTCTGTGGCGGAATTCCTATCCAAATTATGTTGGAGCACACTGTGAGTCGGATTCGTTCGTGCATGCATGTCCAGGAATCCAATTGGAACAGCTTACCGTTAATCATGATTTCGGTTCACTCCTTATCGATAATCTTCTTCAATCTTCTTCGTCCTATTTTGAATGTCGAGATCTGCCAATGAGTGTTGATCCGTTCAATACGAGAAGAGGACCTTGAGCGAAAACATTTCTGAGTATTTTGTCCTACACAGGTTACGCTGAAGGATGCTACTATCGTGGAACATATCTTTAAGACTGGAGAAACTTCTCCGAATGAGGATTCTACGATGGGATTTGCCCAGAGCTTCACTGATATCCAGATGCCGTCATGGATATCCGACAAAGTTCCTCGACGTTAGGGCGTGGATGCTCCCATACGGCGTCAGGCGGACCCCCCGAATTCGGTAAAGTTACGAAATTTTTTGAGATCAATGACCTGCAAGAGCCTCAGATTTATCGGCAGATTCTGTTTCCCGGCTCGAACAAAAAGTTGATCCAGCAGTTTCATGCAGCTCCGTGCCTGCCGAAGCCGAGCATAAGGACGAACAGCTGCTTCATGCTGGGCATTACAGTGAGTCGTTTCAAGCTCGATAATTACGGAGCGGGTCTTTTTAAATGGAGTTAGCTCATGCCGCCATTTACCATCGAACCATTCATTGAAACCCTAAGCTTAGATACTCTAAAACTGAAAACAATTAAACAGAGCGGGAAAAAAATCCTAGGATATTTCTGCACGTATACCCCTATCGAGCTTGTACACGCGGCTGGTTTTTTGCCGGTACGGATCATGGGTGGGAGAGGGACTCTCTCCGCGGCCGACTTGGTGAGCCCTTCTTTCGTTTGCCCGTACATGAGGCGGGCGCTGGAGAAAGGGCTTAGACATGAATATGATTTCCTGTCAGGAATAATTCAAGGCTACACATGTGATGTTGCCTGCGGGGTGACGAAAATCTGGGAACAGAACATAAGGGGTGAACTCTTCCACACAATTCCCCTGCCATACAATGACAACCCGGACGCTCGCCTTTTTTTCCGGGCGGCACTTCAGGAGCTGATTGACAAAATGCAAGCCATTGGTGGCCGGTTCAACGAGGAGTCACTTGAAAAATCATTGGAGCTGTATCGAGAGATTCGGGAGATCGCTCTTGAACTGTACAATATGCGTTATGATTGGCGGATGCCACTTACCGCGAGCCAGTTTCTCTCTGTCGTTCTTTCAGGCGCCCATGCACCTCCCGAAGAGTACCGTTGCATGATTTCTGAGCTGCTCTCGGAGATACGCAATGCGCCTTCCCCAGATATCGGGGACTCGGTTCCGATCCTGGTATCAGGCAGCCTAGTCGAGGAACCGGCCGTACTCGATCTACTAGAGAACTCCGGCGGCAAAGTGGTCGCGGACGACCTGTGCACCGGGTTGCGAAATTTCCAGCCGCCCTCGGGCCAAGGAGGTGATCCGATCGAACGGCTTATCGACCGGTACATGAATCGATTGCCGTGCCCGGCTCGGTCCCGGGCGAAGGATAGGGCCGTGCTCCTGACCCGGCTTATTGAGCGATCTGGAGCAAGGGGGGTGGTGTTTTTGTTCCAGAAGTTCTGCACCCCTCATTTGGCTGATCATCCGTTCATTCTGGCAGAGTTGAAGAAAAAGCGTATTCCCAGCACCATGATCGAAATGGATGAAGCTGGGATCAATGATGGCCAGGTGAGAACACGCTTCGAGGCATTCTTCGAGATGCTGAGGTCTTAATATGGGTAATACGGACAAGAGCGGAAAATCCAAGAAAAGGCTGGCTGCGGCCAAGGAGCTCAACCGAGTAGTCACTGAGCATTATATGGCGTGCGCTCGTGCTAAAGCCGAAGGAAAACCTGTCGGATGGATGCCTCCGATGAACGGAGCCATTGAGATCTTCTATGCCATGGACCTTCAGCCTCTCTTCCCTGAGAATTGGTCCCCCGTGTGTGCCGCTTTTGGGCTTGCCCCAAGAAATTTCGAAGTGGCCGAATCTCTGGGCTACTCCCGCGACCTCTGCGGGTACCTCAGAAACATTATCGGATATGTTAACGGCCCCATTAAGGAAGAAGGCCTGCCATTGGGACGATTGCCAGAGCCGGACATACTCCTCAGCCCGGGTGGAGGATGCGTGCCGGTAATGAAAATTTTCCATGCATTGGAAAGGCGATTCCCGGACGCCAGGGTATTCAAAGCAGACCTACCGCAGGTCGCCGTCGAAGATATCCGAGAACACCATATACAATACGCGATCAGTGAGATGCGCCGCCTCATCAAATTCCTGACCGAAACGACTGGTCGAAAAATGGATTATGACAGGCTGAGACAAGTTGTAAGCTTCTCGGATCAGGCGTGTGCGCTATGGGATGAAATTATGACCTACCGGAGACATGTTCCTACCCCATTCTCCGCTGCAGAGATCGGAATAATGTTTGTCATGGTTACGCTGCAAGGGACACAAACCGCCGTTGATTTCCTCAGTTCGGTTCGGGATGAGGTGAAGCAGAGGACGGAGGCTGGTATAGGAGTAATCGGAGACGAAAAGATTCGACTTTTCTGGGACAATATCCCGTTATGGTACAACATGGGGCTGTTCAACTATTTCGAGAATATGGGCGGTGTCTTCGTGGCCGAAACGTATTCGGCAGCGTGGTCATTGCGGCTAGACGCGGACCGGCCAGTTGAAGCGCTGGCCATGAAGAGCCTAATGTCCTACCCTCTTGTCTCTTGTGTGTCCGTCAGGAAACGTATTGAAAAAGTGCTAAACGCTTGTCGGGATTATGCTATCGACGGAGCAGTGCTCCACCGCAATAAATCGTGTGTGCCGATTACGCTCGGGCAGATGGATATCAAGCGTGCACTTGAAAAAGAATTGGGGATTCCATCCGTGGTCATCGACGCGGACCACATGGATGCCCGAAACTTCTCCATGGCACAGTTTCAGGCGCGCGTCGATCCGTTTATGGAGCTTCTCCTGGAGCGAAAAGGAACCAAGTAGGAACGGGGGACAGGCGTGAATACGAAGGCGATTCGGACGATTACTGGCAGCTTCATCGAAAATGCCCATACCTTCGCTGACGGTGTCATAGTTAAGTACAAGAAGGACAAAGGGAAGCCTTATGTTGACGTCACGTGGCAAGAATTGGAGAGATTGGTTTTTTATTTTGCCTCAGGCATGATCGGACTCGGTATGGAGGCGGGAGATCGATTAGCAATATTGTCTTTCAATCGCCTGGAATGGATCGTAGCCGACCTTGGTACCATGTTGGCAGGCGGGATCGTAGTACCGATTTACCATACCAACACACCGGATCAGTGCGCGTATATAATTCAAGACGCGGGTGCAAGCTTCGTGGTAGTGGAGGACACGGTACAGCTGGCTAAGGTCCTAAGCACAATTGAGAGGCTGGAAAATCTTGCACATATCATATTAATACAAGGGGAGACCCCGGCGGCCGCTGAAAAAGTCATTTCTTTCGGGGAACTCTTGAACCGGGGAGAGAAACACGATAGGTCGCATGAATTCCGGAACCGCGAAATGCAGGTCACACTCGATGATATGGCAACTATCGTGTACACATCGGGTACCACCGGCCCACCAAAAGGCTGTATGATAAGCCATCGGAACATAGCCTCGGTTCTCGAATCCATACATCAGCTGACGCGGATCGACCCGAAAACAAACCTTTCCCTGATGATTCTCCCCATATCGCACTTATATCCCAGAGTCTCCGGCTATTATTACAACATCTTTATGAATATTCCGTTCGCGATTGCGGAATCTCTGGACACCCTGGGCAAGAACATGCTCGAGGCCAGACCCACATATTTTACGAGCGTGCCGCGTATTTTCGAAAAACTGCATGATCGTATTGTCGCCACTACGGAGAAAGGATCGTTGCTGAAACAGCTGACCTTTAACTGGGCCATGAAAATAGGTCGGGAGAGGAGCCGAAGAATCAATGATCATCACGAATCGGGAGTGATTTTCATGCTGAAATTCGGCATCGCGGATCGGCTTGTATTCAGGAAGATCCGCAATATGCTCGGCGGCAGGATCCAGTTTGCCGTTTCTGCCGGTGCACCGCTCTCGGCAGATGTTGGGGAGTTCGTCCAGAGTTTGGGCATCAGGGTACTGGAGTTTTATGCCCTAACAGAGACGATCACCGGGACGATGACGACTTTCGATGAGAATCGCTTCGGGACGGTGGGCAAACCAATGCCCGGCTGCGAGGTCTGTCTCGCTGAGGACGGGGAGATCCTCATTCGAGGCAATAACTTCATGGGATATTACAATCGGCCTGACCTGACCAAAGAACTCATCAAGGAAGGATGGGTCTTCACGGGAGATATCGGGAGATGGGATAGCGAGGGATTCCTCATCATTACGGACCGCAAGAAGGATCTGATCATCACATCGGGAGGCAAGAATATTGCTCCGCAGCTAATCGAAAACATGTTGAAACGTATACCGCTTGTTTCTCTTTCGATGGTCTATGGAGACCAGAGGAATTACCTGACCGCTCTCATAACACTTGATCAGGCCGAGACAGAAGCACTGGCTAAGGAAAGAGGCTGGAAGTACATCACGTACGAGGACTTAACCCGCAGTCCGGAAATCAACGCGGAAATAGGCAAGGGCGTGGACAGAGTCAACCAGGAGCTGGCCCGGTACGAAACTATCAAGAAGTTCGTTATTCTTCCGCGAGAATTTACTCAGGAAGATGGTGAGATCACCCCAACTCTCAAGCTGAAGAGAAAACCGATCTGTGAAAAGTACCGTCGTCTGCTCGATTCCATGTACGAGGAAGCCTAGTGATTTAATGTATTACATGGGGATAGATATCGGCTCTTTGAGCACCGAAACGGTGATCCTGGACGGCACGGGCAGCATTGTCTCGTACGACATATCGGCTACAGGTGCCGATAGTCGTGTCTCAGGTGAGCAGTCCTCCGCCCGAGCAATGGAACGAGGCAGGATGACGGCCGAGAAAATCGGGTTTGTGGTTGCCACCGGATATGGGCGCATGAGCATCCCCATTGCTAACAAGACCGTTACGGAAATTACTTGCCATGCCCGCGGTGCCAGGCATCTGTTCCCGAAAACCAGGACAATTCTCGACATCGGGGGACAGGATAGTAAAGTAATCAGACTGTCCGCGGACGGTAAAGTTGTGGATTTCGTTATGAACGACAAGTGCGCGGCGGGGACTGGGCGGTTCCTGGAGGTCATGGCCCGAACTCTGGAAGTGGAGCTCAACGAGATGGGACCGCTCTCGTTAAAATCGAGGGAGTTGATACCTATCAGCAGCATGTGCACGGTATTTGCGGAGTCGGAGGTTGTCTCACTTATCGCTCAGTCCAAACCGAAGGAAGATATCCTTAACAGTATCCATAGCTCCATATGCACACGCATAATCGCCATGATCGACAGGATCGGGCTGGAAGCTCAATTGACCATGACCGGAGGCGTTGCCAAGAATTCAGGGGTGGTCGAGCAGATCCGATCGCAACTGGGAATGGACCCGAACGTTCCGGATGAACCGCAGATTGTGGGGGCGCTGGGCGCCGCGCTGATTGCGGCAGCTGTAGCAAGACTCGACAATTCATAAAGCTGTTGCTGACCACGGTGGTCTAGAGCGGCGCCTCTAAGCTTCTGAGCACGATTGATGAAAAAGCTGCACGCGGTCAGATGCTCGCGTTAGCGGTCCAGGCCACGGAAAAGCACCGTGAAGGTAGTGCCTCCCGATTCATTGCAGTCTGCAGTATTTTGAATGTGAGGACAGTCTGCAATAATTCCGGAACAGTGGTCCCGATTGGAGGGAATGTACCTGCACCGATTACTTTCGAAACTAATATCAAAGTACCCGGCCTGGGAAAGGTTCTTGAGTCGAAGAAGCTCGAGGCCTTTTCCCCCTGCGTCAAAATCGTAAGGCTTCTTACTCGAGTAGTCATCTGTTTCGACAGTGTGATGGAATGCATCGAAAACGAACTCCTGGTCGGATAGCGGAATACCTACTCCCTCATCTTTGACTTTCAGCAGAATCCCCAATTCAGTGTTCTCAATGGAAATGAAGACCTCTCCGCCATCGGGAGTATGTTCGATAGCATTCTTAACAAGCGTTCGAAGGACGATCTGCAGGAAATCCGGATCGAGTAAAGCTGTTGCAAGCTGTCCCAGTTGCGGTACCAATTTTACTGACCGGTGCGCAGCCTCAATTTCTATCTCTTTCAGTACCCCCATTACAGTCACAGCTATGTCGAACAGCCTTGGCCGAAACGTGGGCGGATGCAGGATCTCCTCAACAAGCAGTTGCATGTTGTGCAACCTGTTGAGATTGCGTTCTATCCTTGCGAAGTTTTTCTGCCGAGATGTTTCGTTTTTTTCGTTATTCTTGAGCATCTCCACAGTAGCAGCAATAATGGAGAGGGGCGTCTTTAATTCGTGCGACAGATGGTCCACCGCACGTCGCCTTATCCGTTCCAAGTTTTTGAACGCAGTTATGTCGCGGAACACTGCAACCACCGTCTCGAATCCGGGACGGCATTCGTCAATCTCCAAAAAAGATGTCGCCACCGACAAGTCAATAATTTGTCCGTCAGATCGTTTGAAGGTCACTTCATCGTGGGTTGTCGGCAAGCCGTGGTACACGGCATTCACAAATAAATCCGTGAATTTGTCATTGGCCGGGTCCATTAGAAATACGTCAGCGAATTTCTTACCTTTGAGTTCTTCCTCTCGAAAGCCTAGGATACGAAGTGCAGCGGGATTGACGGTATAAATATCACCGGTGCATTCCAGGGTTAGCACTCCCTCATTCATGCTTCTGAGAATGATCTTTTCGATTTGATCCGCCATTTGCGGAATCAGCCCCCGGGCGGCCGCGCGTTCCTCATTTACCTCATTCATGGGAGGCCCCCACTGGACTAAATATACCTTACGTTACAAAAAACGCTTCTTTTCCGTATCAAAGTACATCAGTGTCGCACGACTCAGTTAAGCGCTATTTTAGGCGCATCGCAACAAAAAGGATATTCCTTCATCGAAACATAACGCTGGTCATTTCAGCAGAAAGAAGCCAAAATCTTTTAGTTCTGCGACTGACCACGTTTTCAACTCTTTTTTCTTCAGAGTTTCATCGGACGTCGGAATTCTTCATGAACTACTCAACGAAATGGCTCGGCAAAAGAAAGAACAGCATTGAAGGGTCAAGATCGATCTTGAGCTTCATCCTAATTATGACAACCTTGGCCGGCAGAGTGTCCTTGATCGTTTTCGTGGTTTTCCTATTCGGCGGGTCCCTAAATCTTGTTCAATTCGAATTTACAGAGCGAGCAATGCTTGTATGGAACGCATTACTTTCGATCACGTTCTTTGTGCAGCACAGCGGGATGATTCGCCGGAGTTTCCGCTCCAGATTCTCCGAAATTGTCCCAACGCTCTACTATGGAACTCTTTACACGGTTGTATCCGGCATCGTGCTTACAATAGTAATGGTTTTTTGGCAATCATCCCGAATCTCACTATACGAGCTTCAAAATCTCTCTCTTTGGCTCGTACGAGGTCTTTTTTTTCTGGCGATGGCGGGAAGCGTTTGGGTTGTGTACACTCTACAATCATCCGAGCTATTTGGTGTCGCTTCCATCAAGGCTCAATTGAGTGGAAAGCCGGTTCGGCCTCCGGAGTTCATTGTCCGCGGTCCCTATTTGTGGGTTCGCCATCCTCTTTATTTCTTCGTGATCGTGATGATATGGTCATGTCCCGATCTGGCTCTCGATCGATTACTCTTCAACGTACTTTGGACGATGTGGATTTATCTCGGAACTTTCCTTGAAGAAAGAGACCTGCTGGCGGATTTTGGGAAAGCATACCGTGAATATCAGACCAGAGTGCCCAGGCTCATCCCGTGGAAAATCCTCAAGCCATAGTCCTTCTTTTGCGCAGTGGTGCTTAGAGTGTAAGTAAATTCTTGGGTGATCAAATTAGACAACTCCATCGGGCTGATCTAAACAATCTGAAATAAACAACCTACTTGCGCGCTGGAAAAAGCATAATCCAAGGTTTGGCCCGGGAGCCTGGTTGCAGAAAAAAGGAAGAGAAATAGAATCATTCTCTCCAACCGAGAGTCTTCAAGAACCAATTTTTTAGAATATCCACACAGCGACTATCCAGGCGCAAGCGGTGAACCCCGGCCGGAATAATCGATAATTCCGCCACACCTGCCGGCGCCGATTCGAATAATTCCCTAGCCTGCTCGACAGGGATTAATTCATCGGCATCTCCATGGACAATCAAGAGATATTTTCCTTTGAAATGGGTGATCCATCCGCGGGGCTCGATTTCTCGAAATTCATCTAACCAGCGATTGATATCGGATGGAAACTCAGGATCTCGGATAATACCTCTCTTTTTGAAATCGGCTATGATTTCATCCGGGTCCTTGTCGAAGGTCCCAAAATCCGACGGAGTGCCCACGACGGCCAGGCCATAAACACCCGGTGAATCGGCGGCTACTTTTATGGCCGCAGCTCCTCCGCCACTGAATCCCAAGAGCATCACACGAGTCGGATCCACGTAAGGAGTGTTAATTATTCGATCCAATACGAGTTCCAAATCTCGCACCCAACCCGTCATTTCGAAATTGCCATCCGAATCTCCACAGCCCCTGAAGTTGAAGATGACCGCGATTATTCCAATCGAGGCAAAATCATTAGCCAGTGCTGCGTATCCAGGGTCTCCCACAGGCCGCGGGTCACCGCTGCCTGGAATCCCGTGGCAAATTATCAATGCCGGATAGAGACGAGACGGGCGCGCTTTCGGGAAAAAAATTTCACCCCGAATCCTTAAACCATCGACAATCACAGCGAACGCTTGCTTCAGCCTGCTTTCAGCGCGATCTGCGGTTTCAGTTTGGGTCGGACCCTTTTTAATGCGCAAGGCATCCAAAAGCTTGCGAAATAGTTGTCCTATTAGTTGGCTTTCCATACGTGTATCTGTACGAGCTGATATTTTACCAATCAGGAAACCGGAAATTTCAACACAGTAAAGATCTCTGAATTAGCAATGTGACTGCCGCTTTCCTTTGGTAATGCTCGTTTTACTGGTAAGATCCTGTTCCATACGTGTCACAAACCGGCTTACGCGTTTCAAATTCGCCGATATATCAATGAATAATTGTTTTACCTCCGGTTCGGGGAAAAGAGCATCCAGATCCCTTCTATCCTCTGGGAACAATGTATTCAGACACGGGCTGTCCACTGCCAATTCCTTGTCGGTTTCGTTAGATTCCCGTGTGTTGGCGTGAGTATTCTGCTCAAAAGGGGAATTCATGGCGGACATCTCCAATGGTTCAGATTACGAAAACTGCACCCCTGTAGCATAAAAAGAGTTCATCTACAACGCAGTTGATTAAGAATCCGAACATTAAGGCTTTGTGGGAAACAATTATTGCAGTTCAGGTTTTCGAAACGACGAATGTTGCCCAAATAATACGATGGAAGAATCATATCCTAGGATATGCTCTATGACAGGTCCGGCAAATATAAACTTTCTCTCGGGCCAAAAACAGGAATGCACCCGCGGTTGCGGATATGACACCAATAAGCATGACTGCAACTGTACAGAAAAATATTATAAGCCTGACCAAGGATTGATCTTGAAACAGACTCAAAGCCATAATTCCCAAAAAGCCGCTCACAAAACCGATTCCTGCAATTAATAGCGCTTGTAAAGCTCTTGTTCGATCATAAATGTTCCGAATTCCCGGTTCCGTAGGAAGACCGCACGTACTGCAAGGCACTTTGTGTAAATTGGCATTCTCTTCCCCGGAGTCGATGGGTACAGCCGATAATATTTCTTCTAATGAATCGTCAAGCGCTTGAAATCTGGGAATACGATCATTAGAGGAAACGTCTTCCATCGAGTGCGTGGAGCGTTTCAGTCCTTTTGAAGTAGAGGCTGGTTCAACTCCGGCTGTGCCATATTCTTCCAATTCCGCCTCATTGGTTGTGCTGTTATAAATCTCATGATTTTTGTCTTCGGCTGAGGTTGAAGCAGTGACGCTCTTGTCCTGACTAATTAATTCGTGAAAAGAAACACCGCAGCTGGGGCATATATCAAACATAGTGTCATGCGACGCTAAACAGCGAGGACAAATGTATGACGATTTCTCGTCTGAGAAATCCGAGGAATTGTCAATAGCTTCCGATTGGCTCCACGATTCCTTACGTATTTCCTGCGCCTTGAGAATGCCTCGTTCTTCTAGCATTTCGTAAAATGTCGCCAGTCCGCTCTCGGTAAGGTTGTATTTTTCCATTAAATTCTGGTCATTGACACCTGAGTGAAAATCGTCCAGAAAATTTTTCACATTAATGGTTCGTTTCTCATGAGAAGCTTGCGCGGCGTCCATAGCGTCACCTCGTTGCAGCAATGCCAGCCGGTTATAATATAGTTACTGATAAAAAACAAGTTTATTCGTCAGTTGTTATAAATTAATATAATTAACTTTAAAACAACCGAATCTTTTAGTTTAAGGTGTGACACAATTTCGGATGTGATAGGTCTTGCAAAGATCAAAGCTTTGAGTTAGCTTCCACACGCATATTGTCGCCTTATTGCGGTGAGCTATGGGAAGCGGCCTGATTCACGGCGCGTAACTGACAGTCCGGGAGGGACAGTTTTGTCGAGTTCGGCAGAAAAAAGGTCGTCCTTAATTATTTCAATTATTATCTTAATGGGTGTAACCATTAGCACTGCCGGTGAACCCGCGTCACGAGAGATATGCCGGCCCGCGTTGGTTCGTCTCACGCATATCGAATTAGGCAAGTCCGGAGAATTTCGCTGGAATTGTTTGGGGCAAGAAAGCGAGGTAGGTTTTTACATTGTCTTTATCAGACCGTCTGGAACCTACGTGCTTCTCAAAGTTCCGCAGGGTCGAAATTCTTTTGAGTTCACGCCCGATATCTCGGGTACATGGCGATGGCTGGTCATCCACACCGATCCCGATCGTAGCAAGCCTGATGCCGAATCCGAGCCTGGCACTTTTTCAGTTGCCGAAAGTCGCAATCGGAATTGACACGCGTTCCCGAATGAGATAATCCGCTTCTGCCGGGGAGAAGCTTTATTGTGAAGCAATCTTCGTTCAATTCCGTGATCGTTTTTTGGATGCAGTTTGAGCGGATGCGAGAGAACCAAATTCCTATATGTAGGTCAAATCTGATCATGATTAATGAACCCCTCACAAGGAGAACCATCTATGCAAAAAGGCTTTCTTATGTCTTTACTGATTCCGATCATTGCAGGATTTAGTATTTTTGCCGCAGGTGCGCCGATTGCAGTGGCGCAATCAGATGCTCCACCGGCTTTGAAACAGTTGGGCGAGTCGTTTGTACAGGTCGCGGAGAAGGTAACCCCCGCAGTTGTCAACATAAGCAGTTCTAAGAAAGAAGTATCAGGTCCGTCAGGGGGAGAGTTTGAGCAATTCTTCAAGAATCATCCTTTTCGTGATTTTTTCGGCGATAAAGGCCCCGATGAATTCTTCAGACGATTCAAAAAGGATGGAAATGAGGATAGAAGTTTTCGGCAATTTGGAATGGGATCGGGTGTGATCGTCGATTCGAACGGATATATTCTTACCAACTCACATGTTGTAAAAGATACCGATGAAATTAAGGTCACTTTAGCCGATAAGCGGGCATTTACCGCTAAAATCGTAGGAGCTGATCCGGAAAGCGATATAGCGGTTATTAGAATTGATGCTAAAGACCTTCCTGTTGCCAAATTAGGCGATTCATCCAAATTACATGTTGGCGAGATCGTGATTGCGGTCGGTAATCCGTTCGGACTAAACCAAACAGTCACGCAGGGAATCATTAGCGCTCAGGGCCGCACAAATATGGGAATTCTCGATTATGAAGATTTCATTCAAACAGATGCGGCGATTAACCCGGGAAACTCCGGGGGGCCCTTGGTGAATATTTCCGGCGAGGTCATCGGTATCAACACGGCCATAGCCTCCCGCAGTGGAGGGTATCAGGGAATTGGTTTTGCTATTCCATCGAATTCGGCGAAACTGATCCTGGACGACTTGAGAAATGAGGGAAGGGTTCGCAGAGGACTGCTGGGTGTGAATATTCAGTCGGTCGACGAATCATTGGCAAAATCCTTCGGAAGAAAAGATACTGATGGCGCCCTGGTTTCTCAGGTAATTCCCGGAAGTCCGGCTGAAATAGCTGGAGTTAAAGCTGGTGACATCATTGTAAAATTCAACGACCAACCAGTAAAAGATCATTCACATTTAAAAAATCTGGTGGGGCGAGAAAAGCCCGATTCTTCGGCAAAGTTGACGGTATTCAGAGACGGAAAAACGATGGACCTCAATGTTAAAATAGCCGAGAGGACGGAAAAGGCAGTTGCCTCGACCGGGCCTAAACAAACTCCGGCTTCCGAAAGGTCGAGCGAGCTTGGAATAGATATTGAGGCGGTCCCCACTGCAGCTGCCGAGTCACTGGGACTCAAGGAAGGTGAAGGTGTCCGGATAAGAGATATGAAATCTGATGGGACCGGAGCTAAAATGGGACTTAGAACCGGTGACGTGATCCTGGAAATCGACGGTAAAACGGTCACAGATGTGTCGGGTTTCAACGCGGCCGTCGCTGCCGCCAAATCTAATAACGTAATCCGCCTGAAGGTTCAGCGTAATCGTGCTGTCCTCTTTTTAGCCACCAAACTCGGATAGATTCATACTGCGGGGAAACTTTTATGGTTTTCCCGCAGTTTTTCTCTGGTTTCTGGTTTCTAGCCGGTTTTGAAATTATGGACTGGGCTGTGAGCGGGTTGGGCGTGATATGGCCTCACTTACCGATTCAAAAGAACATGAAATGAAAATGAGTCATTCTCCTTTGCATCAGCACCCGTCAGGCGTGGCTTACCTTGACATCGTACCCGTGTTCCTCCAAATCTCTCAATAACGAGTGTGCTGCTTGCCGGAATAGAGATTTGTGCTCCCTTGCGCAGCCCACTCTTCGCATCTCCCCACGAAAAATATGGTCCTTTGTATCAAAAACACCTTCGTTGAAATATAGATCGAGTGCCTCTTCCCAATTTCCGGAGAGCTGACCATTTGCTGAATGCGTCAGACTAAAATGAATTTTTTCGTTCTGAAATGCTTGTTGAACCTTTACTTCCACATGAAGACCGGCCCTGTACGTAATTTCGGCAACCGGAACGCCTCTATAAGATAGCTGGACAACTATTTCGGTGCTCATTTCAATGGCATATCACAAATCGGAGGATTGAAGCGGGTATCCGATTGAAAGGTTTAAATTAACATGTTGTGCTTTCTATGTCCATTAACAAAGACCATATCTTGAGGGGCTAAGTAATGATTAGCTTTTGCTGGATTTGCCGCGGCCCCTTGACAATAGAGCAAGACTAGTTTAGTAAATCATGTCTCGAGGGCTAGAAAAAACAACATATGCTAAGAATATGTTATTCTAAATAAAATTCCGAATGCCTAACAACTTAGAAGGAGAAGAGAGCTGCCAAGCGGGTGCAAACATTTTTGTCGAGAAATTATTTTTTTCTGATCCCAAAACATTGAACGAACATCCGCCACTAACAATCTGCACATTGCCGGCGCCGTCTCAGACGAGATGGAGCAGGAACCAAATGGGAGGATAAATCGGGAGAATGGAACCCAAACCTATGTTGGTCAAAGGTAATCGCGAGACGGACCGGCCATATCGAAAAGTGGACTGCGATCATTACGGGGAATGCCTGGATATGGCCTTGAAGAGTCGCTGGTCCGATTTTTCCTGCAACGAATGCCCTGCCTACTCCAGAACCAGATTTATCGAACAGGTCTGCGGATCAGACGATTATTGGTAGCTCATAAATTCCTGAAAAACAATTTGACTAACCTGGCAGCCATCATTATTTGGGCTATTGATTTTGCCTTTGTTTAAAGCCGCTGTCGTGGAGTGCCTGCGAGCCATTTATTATCCACTTGATAAAGGTGGAAATATTCTCGGAGGAGGATTGCCCAAACCCTTTTCAGTGACCGCTCTTTCTCACAGGCTTCTTCATCGGCTGCGGAGTGTTCATAATAGCTTTGCGACACCCGCATTCCTAAAAACCTGCCCTTGACTCAAACAGATCCCTCTGGTATTCAATACTATTCGCCGCGGAAGCCCGCGTTTTAATCCTGTTCACCGCTTCGAGGCTGAGTTACGAGACGGGTATTCAGGACTCGATTGGGCTCACTTACCACTCTAAATCGTCGTAAATGGAGGCCTCATGCCCAACGTACCACGCAATAGGTCTGATTCTTCAGGTTACCAAGAGGACAAGCTCGGGTTCGGGGACATCCTCACCGATTATATGATGACAATGTTTTATTCGGCTGAAAAAGGAGGTTGGCAATCTCCGGAGATAAAGCCCCTCGAAAATTTGGTTCTTCACCCAGCTACCATGATGCTCCATTATGGGCAGCAGGTCTTCGAAGGACTCAAGGCATTTGCGGGCTCTAACGAAGATGATATCTTTTTGTTTCGGCCTGACATGAATATTAAACGATTTAATCTATCTTGCGAACGCCTGTGCATTCCCGCGCTCGATCCAGAGCTTTTTATGCAGCAGATGTGTGAATTGATCCGGTTGGATCGAGATTGGATACCCAGATCACCTGGTACGTCACTGTACATACGGCCGACTGTCATAGCAACCGACATTCATTTAGGCGTGAGACCTTCCAAGGAATACCTGTTTTTTATTATTCTTTCCCCAGTAGGCGCCTATTATCCGGAGGGCTTTGCACCTGTGAAGATTATGGTTACGGACGAATATACCCGGGCTTCCATAGGAGGGGTGGGAGAAGCCAAAACCGCGGCCAACTATGCAGCCTCACTTCTTGCTGCTGAAAAAGCCAAAGCAGCAGGTTTCACCCAAGTGCTATGGCTGAATGCCGTAGACAAGCTGGCCATAGAAGAAGTGGGAACAATGAACATCTTTTTTCGGATCAAAGATGAAGTTATAACTCCTGCTCTTGCGGGGACCATTTTGCCTGGAGTTACTAGAGATTCAGTGTTGAGACTCACTTCAGATATGGGAATGAAGGTCACTGAACGTTCTATTTCCATAGAAGAAATTGTGGCTGCGGTTGAAAACGGAACGCTCCAGGAAGTCTTCGGATCGGGGACAGCGGCCGTTATTTCTCCTGTGAGCCTCTTTCGTTACAAGGGAAGAGATTACGTTGTTGGCGACGGGAAAACGGGGGAACTCTCGGCCAAGCTTTTCGAAGAGATCACCGGAATGCAGACAGGCCACAAACCCGATCCTTATGGTTGGGTGATAAATATAGGGAGAAAATAGTCGCCCCTTTCCCGAGGAGCGACCCACACTGATTAATCCCACTCCGGGTTTACTGAAAGGCGAATATTTTCTCTTCGCCACCCGGAGGGGTTATATAGAGTTGAATACCGTTAGGACCGGTCGCCTGAAAATAATCCAGGAACATCTCATGGCTTCCGGCTTCCATACCTACGTTTCCAGCTTGCTCAGATACCTTTCCGGTACTCTCCACATTTACAACCATCTTCTTGTCGATTATCAGGTGTGCTGAATCATCACACACGACACGGAACCCGTATGTTCCCGATTCCTCCTGATTCAGCGAGAATTTTACGTAAAATCGAATGCCGAACCAATCTTCCCTCTTGGGAATCCCTGGAAATTCCCTGGAACCTCTGTCCGGCGGATAATCAATTGCTCTTGTGAAGAACATCCCGGAAGGTGAAAGTTTATTGTAGTTCGGGAGCTTTTTCGTATTTGGATTGAGGAAATAAACGAACGCCGGTATGAGATTCACCTTTCCTTCTTCTGCGAGATATCCGTCCAAAACCTGAGCCGGCGAGAAGATCTCCTCGGATTTCGTAGGCTGCGTCACGTAGAGTGCTAGGCGGGGTGGGCCTTCAGGATGAAAGAAATCCAGTTTTATCGGATAACTTCCCTGTTGTAGAAAAGCCCAACCGATTTTCCCCTGAGGATCCGGCCGAGGAGTCTTGGTTATTTCTGCAATGGTGTGAGTGCCTATTGTGAGCTTCGCAAAATAATCCGCAATCAATCGAAATGCAAAAATGCCTGCGCCATGGACATTGAAGAATCCCTCGTATCGGATTCCCACCATGTCCTTTCTTGTGGGCAATCCAGGAAATCCCTCTCCGCCGGTAATATTCAGTTCAGGAGCTATGAGACGGCCTATGGGAGTTAAGCGACTGAAATCCGGTCCCTGAGCATAGTTGCCTTTGGGCACGAAGTAAACTTGACCCCATAGAACATCATATGGCTTTGCAGGTTCCTTCCATCCAGCCAGACCGTTTCTGATCGAGAAAATCTGTTCCTGACCAACAGGGGGCGTTACAAGGAGTTTTAAAAAGGGAGCGCCCTTAGAATTGAAACTATCCAGAACTATCGCATGTACTCCTTCAGCCAAGTGAAGATAACCGGTTTTAACCGCAGCGTCATGTACCCCATCGTTTTCGATAAGTGTTTTGTCATCAATGTGAAGCCTGACTCCGTCCTTGGATTGCACGCTCCACTTGAAAATGCCCTCGCCCGCTACGGCAAAAACACCCATAAATCTTAAACCGAGACCGTCAACGTTCTGCGGGAGTCCCGCAGGTTCACTTTGTCCCCTGGCCTGGTCCAGATTGATTTTATCGGTCGTCAATGATTCAACTGGGCGAAGTGCGCTGTAATCGGGCAATGCTTTAACAGAATCCGGCAATTGATAAACATTGACATAAAAAGACCCCTTGCCACCTGGCACGGTTGCGGCCACAGGACCTACTGGTCGTTTAAGAGGAGCGGCCGGTGGTTCCCCACTTTCCAACCTTTCACCTCTCGGTGCAATTGCTGGTTGTTTTTCCGCCGGCTGCGCAGGCGATTCTTGGTCGGATACAGCTGGAGCCGGTCCAGGCCTTTGCCGGAGAATCATTGGTTGTGACGGCGGGGCCCCGGGACTTATCTGAGAAGGTCGGGGCTCCGGCCTTTTCAAGGGGGGCTGTTGTTCCGGCTCTTTAGATGTTGAAACAGTTTCTTCATCTTCGCCACTAGGACGCCGTTCTTTCAGAGACGGAGCCCCCGCGGTCGGTCCCGAAGATTCCACTTGAAAGGACTCAATTTGCTCAGGGGCAAAGTCAAGAGGGATTTTTTGGGTGGGACCTCCCTTTTTCTTTATTACCAGATAATCTTCCGCGATGCTCGGGATGAGCGTTGCGAAAACTATAAGAACAAGTGCAACTAGGAAACTCTTTGTTAATGAAGGTCTCATCTGCTCACCTCAATTTTCGGCGAGACGAGGCGCTTTATGGGCATCATTGGACGTCTCAGCGGCGCAATCATAGCAGTTTGATTCAAAATCTGCGACTTATCCGTATTGGCTCGCTTGTGAATCGATTGTACACAAGGAGCACCTTCTTTACAAAACGCTTCGCAGCCGGCGAGCCGGTCAACTTCTCTGCAGGACCGGGCCCGACATTGTACGCGGCCAGAGCAAGAAAAGTTGAATTGGAGTGCTTGGCATATCGCCGAAAGCAAGTTCGTAGGTATGCTGCCCCACCCATAATATTTTGATGCGGATCCCATGGATCGCTAATTCCGAATGCCTTCCGCACGATAGGGCGGAGCTGCATCAGACCGCATGCTCCTTTGCCTGAACGAGCCCGAGGTCTGAAGCTGGATTCCACGTGAGTGACCGCAGCCAAAAAAACAGGATCAATCTCGAATTTCTTTCCCGCCTTTAAGAGAATGGGCGCGTGATGCGTTTGTCCACCAAGTGCACAGACAACAGTCTTGAGTCGCTTAAGTTCCATATCTCTAATATGACCAGCATGTTCAGGCCGCAAATTGGAAGCGGTAACCACTGTTCGAGCGCTTGCTGTTACGACGCCTGGTATCGGTTGAGATGCATCAGCCGTCATGATGGCCACATTGAATAATAAAAAACAAACTGAGCCTTTTAATATCATCCGTAGTGCTCCGAGGAATCTGAAATATTTGAAGATATAACCTCATCCTCAATACAAATCAGCGCATCTGAGGACCCCGGAACTTGCTGTTCCAAGCCGTTCTGATCTTCCTCTGGTTTCAGCCATGATGATGGGTATTTGTCCTCGAAGTTGACTTGAAACGGCAAAAATTTCAGACGTCCTATATCTTTGACCAGTCTCCCTGAAGTTTCCAGTCCTACAAGTTCTCGGACACCTTCAGGATTTACGGATTCAGATATTGCTTCAGCGGAGAAGTATCTCAAATTGAAAGCGCACTGGCATAATGGATCAAAAAGACGCTCTCTTGATGCGTTACTGCCCAATTTCGGCGACAGCTTCTTATCGAAATCACCTTTTGCCTCAACATAAACGAGACTTGATCTAAAACGATAGATGGACATCAAAGAGCGCGCTTGTTCCAAAAAGCTCTTTCCGAAGAGGATGATGGCAACATTCATAATAATATCAACAAGCAGACTAAGAATATATAGTCTGAAAAACTCTTCATAGCTAACTGAAAAGGTGGGGTACTGCATGAAAATGATTTGGAGAAATCCTACCAGAATCATCATCGCTCCAAGCAATAAGCTAAAAAGAGCTGCAAAACGGCAGGAAGTCCTCACATGTTCAGGAAAGCTCTCAATTAGAGTTCCGATGAGAGTCTCGCCATCATTACAAACCACAGGTCTAGATCGGTAAATTCTGTTGGGGAAACCTTTGTGGGCGAAAATTCGAGACCCTTCCTCCAATATGGAAAAGAAGACTGAGGGATGACCCCTCCCTTCAACTATCATGGAGTCCATTTCTCGCCCCACAACAGGCAATTTCAATGGAGTGAGACTCAAGGCAGTCAAAACCCTTAGCACACATATTATGGCAAGCAGATTGTACAGAGGAAAAGGCGACGGCACCACATAACCGCTGCCCAATCCGAGTCCCGACAAATAGATCGGTACTAAATCTAGTACACGAAAGAGAAGATGAACCGCGATTCCAATAAATAGGGCCTTCCAGATAAATCTCATGTTCCATCTGGCGATTTCACCAGGGATTTCAGAGATGTAACGGGCGTTTCTCCAGAATCTACCTAGTAAGGAGAAGATTATCGATGGGGACTTGTCGTACGAATGAAGCTTGCCTTCTTTTAGCCCTAACGAAACGTTCTCAGGATGATAGTAATCCCCGACGGACCGAACCGAGACGCGGAACCGTGACAAGTGTTTGAACCCATTTAAAATCCAATTGATACTTACAATCAGGCCAGCCAGGGCCGCCACTGTCGTGACAAAAATCCCAAGAATGAAAGGAACGTAATTCAGAATGAATTCATTTACCTGTTCGGGCAACCTCAACGGAAAGAATTCTCGAAGCTCGTAGAGCCGCGTCACTGAACCCATCAAAATCAAGATTCCAAGGGCAGTCAAAATGATGCCGTATAGAACGGTATGATTTGGCAGCTTCACCGAATCGTTGG
>JBKQRG010000413.1:0-3230 GCA_052144015.1 Desulfomonilaceae bacterium | reverse complement strand
TCTTTTCCTCCAGAGAAGAAATGCATGTGGAAGCTCTATAAGCTGGCAATTTTGTAGGTGAAATAGTGTCTGCCTGATTTTGGTTGCGGCCGCAGGCCGCGTCCTGCAAAAAGTGCCTCCCCGCAGAATCTTCATAAACCTCCTGTTCCGAAACCGCTTTTACTGCGCTAGTACTTCCGCCCAGGTCGTCACGGGCCACTCAGTCTTAAAGAGCTGCTCTACAGCAGGTTTGCCTTTTGCCCTGAACGATTCCGCGTCAGGTTTCACAACCACCATGCCTTTGCTCTTGAGATCCTCCAGTAGCTTACCTTCACCCGCCTTAAGTTTTGCATTGGCAAAGTCACAAGCTTCCTTGGATGTTTTCACGACGAGTTCCTGCTCGGATTTCGAGAGCTTGTCGAAGAAAGGTTTATTAATGAGCATGCCGCCTGTTTGGACCAGGTGATTCGTCATAGTCAGATGACTCTGCACCTCATTCAATTTCGCCGAAGCGATCTGTGTCAGGTCACCTTCGGAAGCTTCGGCCTTACCGTCTTTCAATGAATTGTAAAGTTCAGGCAGGGGGATTGCTACCGGGTCTGCTCCTATCTGTTTCCAAACGGCTATCCATGTAGGAACCTGAGGAAGACGAAGCTTCATTCCTTGCACGTCCGCTGCCGTGTTCAAGGCATTCTTTGAAGTGGTCTGCCGCATGCCTCTATTAACAATGCCCAGGTACATTTGGCTTCCCTTCTTCTCCACTTCCACTCGTGCCTTTTTCCCCAGCGATCCGTTCCATACCCGCATGAAGTGGTCGAAATCTTTCATTACATACGGCGCGTTGAAAAAGAAATACTGCGGCGCGGAGACTTGCAAGGGTTGGCCGCCTGTAACCTGCATCTCTACCTTGCCTTGGCTACACCACTCATCAACGTCCTTTTCGCTGCCTGCACCCGGCTGAATCTCCACCTTGAGCTTGCCGTCGCTCCCTTTCTCAACAATTTCCTTGAATTTCTCGCTCGCATCGATCAGGAGGTGGCCCTTGGGGAAGGTGCTCGCCAGCCGCATCGTTTTGTCGGCCGCTCCGGCAAAAACCGCTCCCACAAAGATGATTGCAATCATAATAGAGGCAACATAATATAGCCGTTTAGACATTTTCATGGAGCCCTCCTCTCGGTGTTCTATTTTTTGACGTCTTTCACCAAATCCGCGTATAAAATGTCCTCGGATGCCATCAGTTTTCCGAACTCTTCAGGACCCATGTATTGAATGCTCACAGCCATATCCGCCGCGCTTTTCTTGAAAGCCGCGTCCTCCATCCCCTGTTTAAATGCATCGTGGAGCTTCTTAAGCGCATCAGGCGGAATTCCTTTAGGGGCAGCCAGGCCGCGCCACATACCCATTGCGAAGTTGATCCCCTGTTCTTTAACCGTAGGCACATCCGGAAACATTGCCAGTCTCTTGTCTGCAAACAGCGCCAGGATCTTCAGTTTTCCCGCCTGCACCTGCGAAATGCCTTCAGGAGGGGAAACGGAGACCATATTGATGTGTCCGCCAAGGAGAGCCGTCACTGAAGGGCCGCCACCGGGGAACGGTATATGATTGAACTTGACACCAGCTGCCTTTTCAAAGGCCAGGGCTACCAGATGCACGCCTCCGCCCGCGCCCGAATTACCTACGGTGACTACATTCGGATTCTGCTTTGCGTAGTTTATGAATTCCTTCAGATCTTTCCAGGGAGCATCAGGTCTGGCCAGAAACATCGAGGGGTCTGTCGAAACATTAATAATCGGATCAAAGCTCTTGTAAGAAAAAATAGTCTTCACCTCGTGCGGAAGGATAGTCAGAGGCGTGATCGCCGAAACAATGGTATGGCCGTCGGGAGGGGCCTGGGCTCCTTCGGTATATCCTACAGCTCCTCCGCCTCCTGGGCGGTTTACCACGATGACCGCTTTGCCAAGATATTTTTCCGATGGCACCGCCAGTGCACGAAAGATCAGGTCAGTGGCCCCTCCGGCCGCCCAGGGCACAATTATTTGAATCTCTTTTGTGGGAAAATCCGCCGCTATTATAGGCCAAACCCATACTAAGACGAGAATCGCGACAAAAATCGAAATAAGCTTGCTTCTCAAACGAAACCTCCTTTCGGTTCGAAGTTTCCAAGAAGTCCCTTGCGTCGAAAAACCGTCCCCCTTAAACTTATCAGCTTGCCGATCCACTCCTCAATCTTTTTTGGACGGACATCACAAGAGGTATGAGGAAAAACAGAAGCGTGGCAGCCAGAAATGCGATAGAAATCGGTCGGTTGAGGAATATATCGAAGCTTCCATGAGAAATCATTAGTGATTGCCGGAATGCCACTTCCATTTTTGGGCCGAGCACCAATGCAAGCAGAAGCGGAGCGCCTTCATAAGCCCATTTTCTCAAGAGAAAACCGAGAGCGCCGAAGAGAATCATCATCCAAACATCGAACATCGAGTTGTTCACCGAGAACATGCCTATGAGACAGAACAAGGTTACGAGAGGCAGAAGTACTCTATAAAGACTGGATCTCGGGCTGATTTAGTGTATAGAAAGACCACTAATCCCGGTTGAACCACCTTCCGGCAGTTTTTTGTCCTAGGCGTACCGGACGAGGCACATGACCAAGGAACTTATTGCTGAATTCATTGATGCCGCGGTCAAGGATCATTCAAGGGCGCAACATTTGCTGATGAAAAATCCTGAGCTGCATGATGCCCGATGGATTCGTGATGAGACAATTCTTCACTTCCTGGCTGTTGAGGGCTATTTAGACGCGGTACGGTTCCTTGGTGGGCTCGGGTTTGATGTGAACGCCAGGAATGAGTTCGGTGATGGGCCGATCATCGACGTTGTCACCATAGGGAATGTTGAGATGGTTGAGGCACTGCTTGCGCTTGGTGCTGATCCGAACGCGACCTCGACCACAAATGATAATGCGTTGAACTGCGCGGTGCGGTCCGGCAAAGTTGAGTTGGTGGATCTACTTCTCAACGCAGGCGCTAGAGCAGATTACGTGACGGATCTGGGGGAAAGTATTTTCGAGGTAGCATCGCAAAGCCCGGGAGTGCAAGATCCGATTTTAAATGTGTTGGAAAAGCACTGAGGTGGACCCCTCTGTCAAGACAAAAAATGCACTTTTTTAAGGTGGAAAAGTACACCTTGGCACTAGGTTATTAGGGTCAGGGCCTGGGCCGTGGGTACGAGTACCGGCATAGCGCTGGTATGGT
>JBKQRG010000412.1:0-5074 GCA_052144015.1 Desulfomonilaceae bacterium | reverse complement strand
AAGCATGGATACTCGCGGGACAAGCGCCCGGACTGTAAACAGGTCGTTGTCGGATTGGTGGTGAACCCTGACGGGTTTCCTCTTGCCCATGAGGTCTTCGAGGGAAATGTACGCGATCACAAGACATTAGCTCACATGTCAGATCAGTTGGGCAAAAGGGTGCCTCTTGAGAAAGGCCGAACCGTAGTGGTGGACCGAGGGATGGCCTTTGACGAGAACATAGACCAGATCAGTGCCCGGGGCCGGTACAGATGATTAACTCCGTACTTGCCAATACTTTGTGAAATACAATTCTGAATAGCGGGGTGGCCAACACCTCAATGAGAATAAAACCTTTCGCGTTCCTCACGACATCCGCATCCGATTCCGGGCTAAAAGGATCCACGAAGACTTCTCCTCCGGATATCCTCTGTCGCCCACATTTTTTCGGGGTTTGCAGACAACGCTCGTTCCAAAGAACCACGCCAGGCCGTTATTTTTTCTGGCTGCCACTGTCAATTCCCAGTCTGTGCTCGAACTCTGCGGCAGACTCGCCACCGAGCCTTAAGTATTCTCTGTAGCAGCTTTCGGCCTTTTTCCTGTCCCCTATCTCTAGATAAATCTGGGTTAACCACAACAGAGAATGCGGAGAATTCGGTTCAAGTTCCAGTGCCCTCTGAAAACAGGCAGCGGCTTCGTTATAGCGTCTCATGAGCGCAAGTGTTCTCCCCAAATTGACGTGTGTGGCCGGCCTGTTCGAGTCCGAGTCACGAATTTGAGTGAATATCTTGAGAGCGCTCTCAAGGTCGCCCATTTTGACCAACACATCTCCGATTTTTTCGCGAAACTGTGGATTTTTAGGATTAAGAGAATGTGCCATATTATAGTGTTCAAGCGCCTGTTTCAATTCACCTTGCCTTTCCAATTCTCGCCCAAGCCCGAAGAAAGCGACAGCCGGCACATAGTCCGCATGCTCCATCACGTAAGACCAAAGCGTCCTTGAGTCCCTCCATATGCCTATTTGCTTTTGGGTGATATTAACGCACACGAGACCCATAAGTGCCACGGCTCCCAAAGCAGCAGTCTTCATCCAAAGAGGATTTTTGAGCTTTCCTGCTCTATCCCAGACACGACTGATCCCAAGTGCAATAAGGAACCAGAAACTCAGAGTGCTCAGATAAGTGTACCTGTTCGCAACAGCGTGTCGGTAAAACATGAAGAGCCCCAGAGTGGGTGCAAGGGTGATCAGGTAATAAAACCACACTGCGGCCCAAAGGCGATCCTGGTTTAAGGCCCTCCGGATCACGACCCCTGTGACAACTAGCACCAGCAGCGCAGAGACCACGAATTTTGGACCGAAGTAGTTCAAGTCCGGATCCATCTGGTAGAAGGGGACCAAGTTTGAGGGAAAGACCGTCTGGCACAGGTAGAATACGATACTATGGAAGGCGTTCATTATACGCATTGAAGGTGAAATATAAGAGAGCGGTACGGCAAGACCCCATGTCCCTACAAGGTTCGCAACGACGGTTCCCAGGCAGAGAAGAAGAAACGGGATCTTCTCCCAAATTAGGCGGCCAAATGACGATCTTGTGAGCCTGGCCAGAGGAAAAAAATCGAACAAGACAAAGACAAAGGGTAAAGTCACGGCCATGGGCTTAGAAAGGAGTGCCAAAAATTCCAGCGCCAGTGTAAGCAGGTAATAGTACCGTTTTTCGCGGAGATTTTCGGCACAGGCGTACTTGAGGTATGAAATCAATGACCCGAGAAAAAAAAACGCACAGAGCACGTCCTTCCGTTCGGAAACCCATGCTACCGATTCTACGCGGAGCGGATGGACCGCAAAGAGAAGAGCGGCAGCAAAAGCCCCCACGTATATGGAGGTAGTGGCGGGCTCCGGAGTCGATACCCGGGTTTGTTGCGGCGTTTGACCAAGTGCCCTCTTAACGGACGTTACCAGACCCACCTCTTGAAGCATCGTGAACAACACGAATACCAACACCGCATTCAAGGCATGGATGATAACATTGACCAGGTGATGGGCGGAAGGATTCAGCCCCCAGAGGGCTCGATCCAGCCCATGCGAGAGCCACGTGAGCGGATGCCACGCACCCTGATAGAAAGTGGTAAGCATCCATAGAAACGATTCCACCGATAAGGAGCTTATATGGCTGTTCTTTGTCACAAAAACAAGGTCGTCCCAGTTGACAAAGTCATTCCTCACGCAAGGAAGAAAGGTCATCCCGACTGCAAAAAAAAGGAGCAAGTATGCGTAGAGCTTGACGGCCCGAAAAGAAATCATGTTCATCTCCATGGACTATAATCCATAGCCGCTAATTAGTGGAGAATAACCGATTAAACCTAAAAAAACGAGGCAAGGGTGACCTGCCTTCACTTTATGTGCCATACTCAAAATGGAAATAAATCATCTTTTCTCTTGGAACAGCGAGGGGGCTTCCCGGGTAATTGTGGACGATCGATTTCCTCAGTATGGCCTGGGAGCAGGTGGGTGATAGTTCAGTAGCACCGGACTTCGTGGCGACGGGTGGGCCTGAGCCTGCTATAAGACCCCTCTTTGAGCCAAATACTTCCTCGTTTGGACTGATTTTGGGGGAACTTCAGCCCCTCACGACCCGAGACGCGTTCCATCCGCTTATGCCTAACCCGCCAACCTTCTTAACAACTATCGCGACCGTAGTATTGGCAAGTTGAACAATTTTTCGCCCGGAGCATTTCTTCTAGCTCTGCATGTATGGGTATCAACCTCTGAGTCGATCTCGGCGGGTCCTACATCTACCATGAACTCGTCCATCCAGCCCCTCGGGACCACACACACGTACCACGACAAA
This sequence comes from Desulfomonilaceae bacterium, assembly GCA_052144015.1. Lineage (GTDB taxonomy): Bacteria > Desulfobacterota > Desulfomonilia > Desulfomonilales > Desulfomonilaceae > DATJPW01. The sequence goes on along the minus strand of JBKQRG010000412.1, from coordinate 2,246 downwards.
ACTAGACCGTGGATTCTGGGTGATTATCGTGTTTGACATGATACCCGCTTTTTGCTTAGATGGAGAGCACTTTTTTCAAAATGGGAGACTCGGAATGCGTTCAGAAGGGTCGAGGATCCACGATGGACAACTCACCAACCTACTGGAAAAACATGGAGTTACTGGAACATTGCAACGGAATAGGATTAAGCTCTGGCTGTTGTTGGGGCTGGCCAGTGCACACATCTTGATCTCCATTTTTTTCGTCATTCCTGGTTACTTGTTAATCGATGAGGCTCTCTACCACTGGACGGTGAAGAACCTGTCTCAGTCCCATGATTACACGATATGGAATGGATTTGAAGAATTTCCGTCACTGGAACTCGTGCACCATCATTTCGAAATCCACTCGGGACATTTGTTCCCTACATGGCCACCCCTCATCGCTGTCTTCCAACTGCCTTTTTACCTTCTGTTCGGGTTCTACGGTCTCTTTGTTTTGAATAGCATCGCCTTCATGGGCACTGTAATCCTGGTCTTCGCGATAGCGAAGAAGATATTGGACGATCAAGACCTGGCTCTGAACTCGTGTCTCATTTTCGCTCTCTGCACGTTCGGTTGGGAATATTCGCAGGCGGCATGGCCACACGCAACAGCCATGTTTTTTGGTTTAAGTTCATTCTACCTCGGTGTCTATGCGTATTACGCGCCAAAAAGTTCGGGGGCTTTGCTTTACTCGTTTGCCGCCGGGTTAATGGCGGGACTGGCTACGGGCTTGCGCTACGACAGCATCTTCTATCTGGGGAGCGTAGTGCTCCTGTTCTTTTTTGCGCGACCGTGGAGATTAAGAGAAATCTTCATGATTTGCCTTGGGGCCGCGCCGGCACTCACGCTGTCGAGTACGGTCCACTACATAAACTTCGGTGTTTTCTGGCCGCTATACAGGGGTACGTCTTTTCTGGGAGTATACCAGCATGAAAGCCCGCTGGGATTTGGTTTGGTGGCGGCATGCTTTATTCTGATCTTTTGGGTGGCTACGCGTGAGCGTTACTCGTCGTTTGTAACAACGAACCGCAAATTGTTTTTAGCAGGGTTTGTAGGTATTACCTTGCTGGCGATCACAATCCCTTATACACGCGACATTATCTTCTTGGAAGCGAATCGTGTGTACAAAATGGTAGTAGATTTACGAATTCACGATCCCGCAATAATGGAGCCAGCGTCAAGTCGAAGTGCAAGCGGAGGACTGGTATACATGAATGCTCAGAAAAAGGCGTTGCTTCAAAGTCTACCTTATCTTGCTGTTCTGTTTATCCCCTTTTTCAGGGTCCTCAGGGCTGACAGTGAATGGGCGAACCTGTGTATTCTCTTTCTTGTCCCGACCGCGTTCGTAGCTTTCATTTCTCACTGGAACGATCATGGCGGTTTGTGCCTGAACATGCGGTATTTGTTGCCTGTATTACCATTCACATCGATTCTGACCGCTTATGCGTGGCGAGACTTGACACTTAGAGCGAACGCACGATTTCATTTTGGACTTCTGGCTGTAATTGCACTGCTGACAGGCGTCACTTATTTTCTTTTTGTTGACAGGGTGTTCCTCACCATAGATGAGCAGGAATTTCCTATGTTGATAATGCCCTTGTTGCTGGCTGGTGCACTGGCTCTTCTGCTTCTCTTGGGTGAATTTATCAAATCTGAACCGCAAAAATTGCTCCGCCATGTATCCGTGATCCTGGTGGTCATTTCGCTCATGTGGGCGGCCCTCATTGCATTTTCCTACGACTACTCAGTGCATCGAAAACAGCGGGCAATAAATTTCAAATTCGGAGAAGAGCTTTTGAGGATCGTTCCTCCGGATTCAATTTTCTTTACCGGTCCGTACATAGATTGTGTTCTAAGGCTTATTGAAGGTAACAAAGTTCGGATTGCGTTCCCATTCCAAGACAAATTCAGGGACTTCCCCCAGCTTGTCGATTTTCACTTGAAGGTAGGTCGCCAGGTACTTGCAATGTTTCCGCCGGAACTGTGGAAGAACCTGGAAAAGGGTCCGCTCGCGCCGTATCGGGTTATTCCGTTGGTATCAAGTCGCTTTTTCCTCATAGGAGAGATTGTGGAAAAGTCGGCAAAACCCAATACTTCCGATAGATGAAGATCATCATAAGGATTTAGCAAGAATTTTCGTAACTTCTCAAAAAGTCCGGGTAAGACTCGGGAACAATCGGTGAACGTGTCATGACGTTCCAATGGACAGGGGTGTACGTCAA
>JBKQRG010000411.1:0-3017 GCA_052144015.1 Desulfomonilaceae bacterium | reverse complement strand
TGAAATATTACCCACAGATCAGGAAATACCACCGCCAAGAATGCGGAGCCGAATATCACCACGAGAAGTATCAAGTCATTCAGGCCCATAATTCGCTCACCGACAGTCTATTGAGCCTCTTCGCTGCTACAGCGGTTGTGCCGGAGCTGAAGGATGGATCCACTACAAGGTTTTTCTCATAAGAGAAATTCTCGATCCCGTGCCTCGCCATCAGAGACCTCCTTTATCCACTGAGGGACCCCTATCGATTGTTGTCCTCAACCGATGCATTCCTGTCTCGACACCGGAACATTCCCATTCCTTTCCAGGTCATTACTACGTCCCGATGCTGGTTCAGTACCTCAATGTACGAACGAATTGTCCCTTGACTACGTTTCGAGCGAGAAAGCTTGGACTCTAGAACAGTGATGCGGATGGAAAGAGTGTCGCCGGGACGAACAGGCTTACGCCAACGCACTTCGTCTACACCGGGCGAACCTAAACTAGCTACCCGCGAGATGTAATTGTCAACCAGAAGCCGCATGGCCATACTCGCAGTGTACCAACCACTTGCTATAAGACCATCGAATACTGACTCTTTAGCGGCTACCGGATCCGTGTGAAACGGTTGAGGGTCAAAGCGCCGAGCGAATCCGATCATCTCGTCTTCCTCGACTGCAATGCTACCGAACTCGTGAACGTCACCAGGGACGTAATCCTCAAAATAGCGGTCCTCAACCAGAGTTTTGAATGTCATGATGTTACTGGAACTCCGTCTTAACCCGGAGCATTTACTCAATGCCCCTTTTACCCGCTCCCGACCTCGATCTCTAAGATTTTGTCCACAGGGATGACAATACCTCTTCCCTCCATCACATCAATATAAGCTCCGTCTTCAAGGACTTTCTTCCAGATTTGCTCTCCTACCTTTTCAACGGTAGTGGCGTATTCTTGTGGGCGACCTGCTTGATAGAGTGTAACTAGTCTTTGATCATCATCGGCAATGTTGAAGGTCTTGGGTGGATCTGCTCCCAAAACTCTGATTCTAAGCGTCCAAGACATGACAAAATCTCCTTATCTCAAGAGATTTGATCTACAGCAACTACGACTAACTCTGGCTCGTCACAAGAATGCATGTGATCGAGCGATCTTGGAATATTGTACTCCCGCCTGCTTGGGATAAGTAGCTTCTCGAACATTCCCCCCAAAAAAAAGAAGCCCGCGGCAAAACCGTCGGGCAGCACTCACTCACTGCTTTTGGGGGTCGAGCAAGTGAGGCATGAGATTAAACAAGATGAGGCTAACAGAAGACACTCCGAAAACGCAAAGAAAATTTCACTGTATTGAGAGCAAAAGTCCTCCTTACTACAGGAAAATGACAAATACTTCGATAAGACTGCTTTCATCCAGGAGCCGAACGAGTGTTGCCATTAGTCAGTGGGAAGAATCCTCGGAAAGGTTCCATGCAACGCACGTCTCGCGGCCCACGGCGATTGCTGAATGATATTTCAAGGAACTCTTTTAGATGTTTTTGCATTAACTCTGTCTGCCAAAACCTCCAGCACTACCTACGATTTAATTTTGATTTATACGACAAAGTTCTTTTTTGATACGATCACGAACTTTGTCCTGAATTTCACGATTAAAACGATACAGAAATGAATCTTTTAGTTTTTCCTGCTCGCCTGACTGCGGATCTTTAATCAAAGAGACGTAGTTCTTGAAGTTTTCGAGCAGGCCCTTAGCCAAAATATGTGGGTTCACAACTATATCTGGAGATTCACCTTCCAAGACTTTGTCCCTATCTTCAATGAAAAATGAATATCCAGCGTGCATACGATGGTATAAAGCACAACGACCATCTGGCCAACCTATTCGGCAGAATTTTTCAACTCCCTCCCATTTCCGTTCGTCAAATACATACCTTACGCCTTTTTCGAAATGGTAGTATGCTGTTTTTTGGTCTTCCTCCTGATCCGGATCCAAATCTTCCACGTAGTCATCCATATATTTTCCCAGCATTTCAAAATAACTGAATACAATATGCAGGACTGCGTACCCAGCATGTTGGAGATGGTGAAAGTCGTTCTTTTCTTTGGACCAGTCTGTATTCATAACTGTGTCAGCTATGCTAAGTTGCCAGCCGGTGACCCTATCCTCAAAGATTTTGATTTTGATATCGGTACTCCACTTATCCGGGTGCTTATCTAGAGCATCAGCATAAAAATTGGGGCTCACAGCTATACGGATTTGCTTCTCATTGGATGTCATACGTGTTTCTCCTTCCAGAAGTAAGTGCGGCAATTGCAATCGGGTCGGATAAGCTGCTATTCCATATTCTCCCGATAGGTTTCTTTGAAATCCTCCCACGTTGGCCATTCTCTTGAAATCAAGACTTCGAGAGCAAGTACGATTTCCTGGTCAAAAGCCTCTATCGCCTCCGTCGGGTATAGATTCGCGAGCGGCTTTCCGTTCCCGGCATAAAACTCAAAACACGCGTCCTCGAACTGCGGTAGCAGTTGCACCAATAGACAATCAATCAGAGATCGGTATTCGACAACACACCCGTCCTCTTGAAGAATCTCGTTCACCTTCCGCAGGTGCGATTCCTTATTAAGGAAAGCGTCAACGGAACAAAGGATAGAAGGGTCCCCACTCAATCCACCGGTTATAGGCAGGTCGGTCATTTCGATGGAAAAGACGTTATCCATGGTCGAACCTCAAGGCTTGAGAAGCACGAGCCGGATGAAGAATCTTCAATGGGATCTGGTCTCCGTCACTAATGCAATATCGTGACCACCTTGAACAAACCGTCACCGACGACTTCTATCCCGCACGACTTTGTCATTCTGATAACTATCTGAAAAGGATTTGAATCATAGGGGTGAAGTACGGTAATTGAAGAACTGAAGCTGCTCTCTCTGAGGTGGACCCCTCTGTCAAGACAAAAAATGCACTTTTTTAAGGTGGAAAAGTACACCTTGGCACTAGGTTATTAGGGTCAGGGCCTGGGCCGTGGGTACGAGTACCGGCATAGC
>JBKQRG010000410.1:0-6233 GCA_052144015.1 Desulfomonilaceae bacterium | reverse complement strand
GCCGCCAGCACGGCGTCGAAGTCGAGGTCAGCGCTCTCCCTGTCCGGGATCAGGCGTCCGGTCGGGTGGCCAATGATGTCCACGTGCGGGTTGCCCATGGCGATGATCAACCTTTCTGTCACCTTGTCCCGCGGCTGGCGGAGCGACGTATGGAGGGAGGCGATGACCAGGTCGAGGGTGGAAAGGAACTCGTCAGGATAATCCAGCGTTCCGTCCGCCCGACAAACCGCTCATGGTTATGCCCATGTGTCACGTCAATTCCATTTTTTACTCATTTCCGTACACGATGCTCACCGCGCCGATATGCGTGTATAACGAGGCGAGCTTCAATGCTGAGGATTTCTTAGCTACCGTGGAAAAATATAAGATAACGTTCGCATCCCTGGTGCCGACGCATTACATTATGATCCTTTCGCTTCCGGATGAGATCAAGAAAAAGTACGACGTATCAAGTATGCGCCAGCTGTTAGTGTCTTCAGCACCCATCAGAAAAGATACAAAAATAGCGGTACTTGACTTCTTCAAGAATGCCGAGTTGTGGGAAGCTTACGGTTCGACGGAAGCAGGTTTAGTGACACTTTGCCGGCCCGAAGATCAGTTGAGAAAACTAGGGACCATCGGTCGGGAGATCTTTGGAATAGATCGAATAAAGGTCCTGGATGAGGAAGGCAAGGAAGTCCCTGATGGCGAAGTGGGCGAATTATATGCCCGCACTCCGATGCTGTTCAAGAAGTACTGGAATCTACCTGAAAAAACTAAGGAAGTTTTCCAGGATGAATGGTTTACGGCGGGAGATATGTGTTTCCGCGATCCTGATGGATTTTATGTGCTTGTTGATCGTAAGGCAAATATGATCATTACCGGTGGAGAGAATGTTTTCCCCTCCGAAGTTGAAAATGTCGTAGGCAGCCATCCCGCGGTGAAGGATGTGGCCGTAATAGGAATACCTCACGATAAATGGGGAGAGTCTATACACGCTGTAGTTATTCTGCATCAGGGCAAAGAGGCTACCGATGAACTTAAGGAAGAAATCAAGAGATTCGCCAAAGGTAAAATCGCGGGTTACAAAGTTCCTAAGAGTGTCGATTTCATCAAAGACGAAGAAATGCCCAGGACAGGAACCGGTAAAATTCTCCACCGTATCTTGAGGGAAAAATACGGCAAATGGAGCGATCAGAGGTAGGCGAAAGAATTCCGCGTGATCTTTTATTTTGCCTCGGATCGAATTTGTTAATTTCCGTCGTTCTTCAACATTAGCCTTATAGGGGCGCACGATGTGCGCCCCTATCTAACTCCATATACCTCTCTTTTGATAATGATGCACAATTTCAGTTCTGCAGGGGGACAATATAGCGTTGTGCTTATCGTCAGAACAGCGAGATTGCTTCGCTCCGCTCGCAATGACATTCTTTGGCCGCCTGTGACTGAAGGGTTACGAGCCTCAGCTATATGTGCTTGAAAATATCGGTATTCCATGCTAATTAGGCAGTCCGTTTAAAGGGAACATTGCAGAATTAAGTCCCGTTCATTCGGCAGGAACTAGATAATGAAATCATTGGGTTTACTTATATGGGTCACGTTGAGCATACTTTCTTCAGGTGAATGGAACCTCGCACCCGCACAGGTCACCTCCCAAAATCCTCCGGCAACTGATCAATGGGTAAGTCATCAAATGAACCAGCCCCCTCCAGGTACTGACAAGTATTCAATTTCCCAGCAGCGTCTCGAAGAAATCCGGCAGCTTTATCTTCAGGCTAAACAGGAGCTGGAAAAGAAAACAGACAAGAAACCCGGCGACACCAAATAGGCGAGCAAACGAACCGAGCCGCCTCCCGGTTTTCTTTTTTAGGAAAGGTTCAGGGGCACGTGCATTTTCTATTTAAGAAAGCGTTCCGGAATTATTCCGTTTTCTTAGTCTTCTAACCGGCCCACCATAACGCGCCATCTAACATCAATTTCAGTCTTTGAGATGTGGTCGAATATTAGAGCAATCTTTTTGACACGTTCGGGATAATTGGTAGCCGGGAAAATCCCTGCGGACATTGCAGGGATGGAGTAGAATTCCTTCAGCACGTCTTTTGGCAACCGAAAATTCTCAATCCAAGATTCCCGTTTCGGGAAGATTTGCGTAAAGAAAGACTCGAATTCGCCCCAATTAACAGGTCTTTTCAAACTGAGGCCTTGTTTTAGCACTTTTTCTGTCATTTCTAATAAATGGTTATTCTCGGAATCGTACGGCCCGTCCATGAACGTCAACCCCACGCTACCGCCGTGCTTCAACAACGAACGAGCATGTTCAAGGCTCTGACGGTAATCAGGGACCAGGAAAATGGAAGCGCTATAGATAATCGCATCAAATTTGAAATCAAAATAGTCCCGGAGCCTAGCCGCATCCCCTTCAATAAAAGTGAGCCGGTCGGATTCTTCCACACATGAACGTGCCGCACTCAGCATAGCCGGCGAGTTATCAAGCCCCCAAACTCGTGACCCGGGTACAGCAGCTAAGATTTGGAGACAGCTTGCTCCAGTCCCGCAGCCGATATCCAGAACTTGAGCATTGGCCTGAAGTTCCATGCGCCTGAGGAGGGTTTCGGTCAATCGGCGAAAAAAACCGTGCCGTTCTTCGAAGACCTGATATTGAGCTGGACTCGCGTCGAAGTTACCTTTGATGGCCCGCTTGATTTTTTTAATCTTGTTTTCGTCCATAATAATCCGTATTTGGTCTAAATAAAAATGGGCGGCCAGCGGTCGCCACTGCGGTGTATCTAGGGTATTCTAATTATTATGGTGGCCCTCCCTTTTCGCACAAATAGGCCACCCCGGAAACCTCATAACTACACTTTGAGGTCGGCCGATAGTACGATCATGCGTTCGAGTTTGCGTCTATAGCTCGATTCGCTATGGTCATCTCCGTGCTTCCATTGTCGCAAAAGGTCTTTTGCTTCGTTTTTATCCAATCCAAGAATTGTCCGCAACTGCCCCATGGATATGCATTCCCGCTCATAAACATAGCGAGCGACCAATTCCAAAGGAATCTCTAGCAGATCATCGAGCCCGATTTTCACCCCCGCAGCCAAAAGGAAGCCATGAAGCTCGTTGTATGCCTTGGTTTTGTCAATTTCGCTTTCTGACTTGCAGTCTCCTGGATCGGTCTTATTAGGAGGGGATATTCCTTGAATAAGATCGGTCCTTATCGGGGAGAAAATGTCCGAAATAATGGCGCCTTCCGGGCCTACTTTTGCTGCGTGAGGTTTGGAGGATGGGATGATCAGCATATCTCCGACGTTCAATTTGCGGTCTTCTTCTCCGGGAAAAAACAGCGTGACCGATCCGTTGATCACTATAGTAACTTGCTCTGAGGCATGGTCGTGGAGAGGAAGAGACGTATTCGGGGCCAGTTCCCATCGGGTGACCATAATCTTGTCTCCCCAAATCATTTTACGAGTGATGTTCTCGTTTACTCTCTGGTTCTCTATATCTTTCCAGGAAATTACTTGCACGGCGGCGCCTCCGGGTTCCAGCAGATAGCTGAGACAGGACTACAATGGTGATTGATCGAAATGTATTGCTAGTTCGAATGCAAAGCTTTGTCGTTATTACGCGAAGCCGAGTTATTTTTCCCAATCTTCAATATCAGCTCTACTGGGATCGATTACCGTTACCTTGGAATTTCTAAGCGCCAGCCATTTTCCGCATTTTTTGCAGATAATTTTAACGCCGGTCTTTTTGATAGTTTTTTCTACAGGGATTTTGCAGTCATCACATGTGATGGCAGCAGTTTCCAGTGAATCCAAGGCATATGCTTCCCAGATTTGCCCACTGCCTGGTTCCAATTCCATGAGGTGTTTGACGGCTTCAACCATAGCCGCCGCATCGGATGAGCTAAATTGCTCTTTAGAGCAGATGAATTCCACCTGCTCAACTAACGATTTGTAATCCCTGTACGCTGTTGTGGTCTTTCGGTTCGCAGGAGCATTTCTCTTTTTTCGAACAGGCCATTTCAGGTTTATGCCTCCGAAATGCATGAGGCCCTTCACCTTCTCCGGATACGTCCGAACGTACCAAATTACAAAAATTCCTACCCATATTGCTATTCCAATAAAAGTTTCCACTTTCCGTGTTCCCTATATGAAAAATTATCACTGAGGGTGCTCGATTATTCTGGCATCCGGGCCGACCCGGATTCAGCAAGCGCACGCAATTCTTTGATAATCCCTAGCACCTGTTCTCGCGTGTGCTCAACCGGGCCGGTATTGTCAATTATGCGCCCGGCGAGCTTTTTTTTCTTGTCAATGGGTAATTGAGCGTCAAGTCTGGACCGAGCCTCCTTAGCAGTTACCTGATCTCGTGCAATTAACCGTTGAATCTGTACTTCGGGAGGAACATACGCAACGAGAATCATGTCGAAAGAATCTTCCAATCCGCTTTCATAAAGGAGGGGCACATCCACTACCACTATGTTGTGCCCTTGGACAGCGAACTGTCGAATTAATTTCCTCTGCTCTTCCGCAACCCGCGGATGGATGATAGATTCCAGGTCCTGCCGCTTGTTTTGGTCCTTGAATACCAGCCTCGCCATTGCCGCACGATTCAGGTTACCCTCCGAATCGATGAACTCGTCACCGAATGTTTGTCGGATTTTATCCAGAGCGGCTGAACCCGGTTTCACTACTTCATGCGCGAGTTCATCGGCGCAAATCACCGGAATTCCCGTCTCTCTGAACATCAGACTGACAGTACTTTTACCCGAGGCTATACCTCCAGTCAATCCCACAACCAGCATGAGGTCCCTCGTTCTTATTGCTCGCGGTGCTCAATCTATTCTGAATCGAAACCGACAGGCACAACATCCTTAAAGAAATCGCTTTTGCCCGGCATCAATGCCGATCTATTTCTTCTTCAATTCCTCCCATGCCGCTTCTATTGCCCGATCTATCTTCTTGCCCGTTTCCTGCAGCTTGTCGCGAACTACGTCCCACTGCTTTTTGAAGGCTTCCGACATCTCTTCTGATTGTTGCTGCAATGATTTAAATTGTTCTTCACCTACGCGGCCGGTTGCATTCCACTGCTTATCCAGCACATCTTTGGCCTGATTGATACACATTTCGAAAGTTTGGCGGCTGATATCACCTATGCGCTCCAACCTCGATTTAAGCTCGGTTAAGAAAGTGTCCCAGTCCAAGTTCTTCTCTTTGTTCAATATGTCCCAGGAAGCTTTAATTTTTTCCGCTGCTCTTTCAATATCCCCTGCTGCCATTTTGCCCGATTGCTTCATAGTCCGGGCTGTCTGATCCACGGCTGCAAAAAATTCTTCCCGTGACGCTCCCCAACTCTTACGCAAGAACGATCGCGCTTCGCTGAGCATAAACAATCCTACTGTGCCAAGATTTTGCACAAGCTCGACAATCGTCTGCTTTATCTCGTTTCGTCCAGAAGGTTCCATGTCTGCACCTCCGCCTTTTGCTTTCCAAAGACTTCTTTTTAAAGTACCATGTGGTCTCAGCACTGGCAATGGTAATCAGTGGAATTATTTCCGGCAATATTGACCTACAAAGGTCAGATACGAGGGAGCTAAATGCCGAGAAAGAAAGAGACCGATAAGACCCCAGTCAAAAAACCAACAATATCAGACACGGCTGATATTTCAGAATTGGAAGAACAGCCAGTTCCCAGAAGAAGATCAAAGAAAAAAACTGAAGACATCCCATTTGCAGAAGTCCTCCCGGAAACGGGGAGCGATGATGATAAAATGGATGTTCCTCATTTCTCGAAAACTGACGAAGCGCTCGTCATATCTGCTGATGAAGCTGATGCCTTGGACATCGCGATCGAAGAGGCCAGGTCTTACCCGCAATCTGTTCAAGATGAGCCCATTCATAATTCGGCAGTTTCCGAGGAACAGCCGGCGTCCGGAGTAATCCATAGTCGACAAATCTTTCCAGCTGAGGTTGCATCGCCGCCTCTTATGATTTTCGGCTTTGCCGTGATCATGCTGATCTACATCTTGGCCTCTACGTGATTTGTCCTCGGCCTGCAGTTCATTCGCAGCAATGGAAGGTATGTGATTTCTTTGTTGCCGGAAAGGTACGGATTCCGCGAATACTGATAAAGGTAATCGTTCAGTCACGTGCGGGAAAGGCTGTAAAACATATGGTTACGGTCATGTCATTGCGAACGGAGCGAAGCAATCTCGCTGCTTTGGGGATTGCTTCGTCGTTTCACTCCTCGCAATG
>JBKQRG010000409.1:0-39840 GCA_052144015.1 Desulfomonilaceae bacterium | reverse complement strand
ACCTAGCCAATTCCAGGGCAGATCGAAGCGCCCGTTTCGTGAGCACTTCGATCATCATGCACCGGTACTCCATAGTGCCGCGATGATCGGTAATCGGGGTGCATAATCCCACACCCACTTCTCCAGCCCGTTGGAAAAGCTCATCACTGGGATGTTCTCCAATCAGTAATTGTTCAGCGGCGTACGCTCGCACTGGCGTTGGGGCCACTGCGCCTAGAGCAATCCGTGCATTAACGATAGGCCCGTCCGGTGATTGCAGTGTCAAAAGAGTAGCTACATTTACCATAGAAATTTCAAGTGTCTTGCGTGCGCCAAGCTTTATATACGCGCCACCGGTCCAGGGAGGTGGAGTTTCTATATGAAGCGATACCAGCAGCTCATGGGGCTCTATTGTCGTTTCTCCCGGTCCCCTAAAGAACTCATTTACCGATACCTCCCTTTCTCCGCCGGCGCTCTTAAGTTTTAGTTGGGTATCCAGGACCATGCAGGCGGGGGGAAGATCTGCAGCCGGCCTTCCATTGACAAGATTGCCCCCAATTGTGGCTCGATTCCTTATCATGGGAGCGCCAAGCCGACCTGCTGCCAGGGCCAGCGGCGTGAATCGGTCTCGAATTAATTCATGACGGGCAAGCGCAGCGGCAGAAACTGCAGGTCCTATCGTAACCGCATGTCCGTTCCTCGGGACAATTTGGTCCAATCCGGGCACACCCGAAATAGAGATCACGTGGGCGGGCCGATCCACTTTCAGTTTCATTTTCACCAACAGATCGGTGCCACCCGCAAGCAATCGTGCATTCCCCCCCAGTTCGGACATTAAATACAGCAATTCCTCAAGTGTAGAGGGCTCATGGTACTCGAATTTCGGTAGGAGCATATGTTTCCCCTCCTTTCAGGTTAGATGTCAAGAAGCTCATGAGCATGCCGATTTTGGCAGCAGAGATCCGCCGCGTTGGGGCTAACATGGATTCAGCAAACTCTATGGAACGGTCACGGCATGCCGGCTTTGGGATCCTCCTCCCATAGACCCAACCGGTTGCCTTGAGGGTCCAGAAGGACGGCAAACCAGCCAGCTCCGGGAACGGACTTCCTCGGAACGACAACCGTTGCGCCCAGTTTTTGGGCCTGTGCTGCGGAGGATTCCACGGACTCAACTTTCACATAATTGATCGGATTGTGACTGCTGTCCTGTCTGGCCGTCATCCCGCCTTTCGGAATGTCGTGGCCCATATGGATTTTGTAATACCGGAAGCCCCCCGGAATCTTTTCGAAGGTCCAATTGAACATTTCTCGATAGAATTTTTGCAACGACTCCAGATCATCAGCAGGTATCTCAAAAAAACAGACGGTATTAATCATCTTTTACTCCTCGAATCAGTCGTCAGATCATGTGTGAGTCAGGGATCCGTGTTTCGTTTCTTTGTTGAGTAAGTTCAGTAGCCGAATTCTAGGATATTGAAACCCTTATCCAAAAGAGCCTTTCTAATTCTCTCCGGGTTTTCCGACTCGGCACGCACTACGACCCGCGCAGTGCTGCTGTTTGCCTCCTGAACAGTGAAGATGGCGCGAACTATCGAACCGGTGTCGTCAATCAATTGCAGAAGTTCGGACAGAGTGCCCTTTTCAATGGTAATTCCGCTCAACGTAATCCGAGTCCGTTTTTGGCCTGCTTGAAGGAGATTGAAAAGAGTCAGGTATATCTCACGGTCTGAGACCACGCCGATCACCTTGTCCCCGTCCATGACTGGAAAAGTGCTCAGCATCATTTCCTCACCTTTGATGAGGGTTTCTTCGACTGTGGCATCTACCGGGATGGTAAAAGGCATGCGGACCATCAAGTCCTTTACCTTTAGTTTGTTGCAGAAATAATTCATCTCGCATGTATCGCCGCTGCCGCTTACACACAGTGCAGCGTCGCTCAGATCCCTTCGCAGAAGGATTCCGCGAAAGCGTCCTTCGTCTACCACGGGCACCATTTTTAGGTTGTGTTCCTGCATAAGCGTCACGGCTTCAGTGGCTGAAGCATCGCTACAAATGGAATGCCGTTGCGGTAACATCCAGTTTTTGATCAACATGTAGCCTCCTTATGCTGGAAAACTCCGGATCTATTGCGGGGAACTGATCAAGACCTACGGCCCATACAATGACGCGGGCTGGGGGAAAATCTCCAAGCACGCGGCAGCCACGGCCTCAGCAAACGCTTCGTCTTCAAGGTTGGCGTCTACTTCCCTGATCATTGCATGGGAACTCAGATTTTCTCGCAGTACTTCCAGAAAAAGCTTGTCCTGTTCACCGTCGAACATCTCGCTCGACGGGGTATCCACGGCAGACCAACCCCTTGTGGGGAAAAGGAATATGGTCGGCCCCTTGGCCTGATTGAGCTTTTCCGCAAACGCCCGAGCCACCTGCTGAATTTCATCCGTCGAGACGCGTAGAAAGGTCCGCAGTTCATCCAAATCGAATTTCCGGCGCTCATAGTATTCGGGTTTGTACCTTGATTTGCGGGGACTCATCAGGTTGACGCCGCCGGGCGCGATCACTTGAGGAATTCCCAATTTGCCGGCAACGGTAAGGCGTTCGGGTCCCGCGGCCCTCATCCCGCCCAGTATTTCTTCGCCCACGCCTCCTGGGGCGAGGTCCACCACTGCATCGAAGAAACGCATACCTATCATGTCTTCCATGGCCCGATCGCACACCCCTGCGGCCGAGAATCCGATCAGCTGGAATCCCGCATTCTCAAGCTGCCGCTGGACCCTATGCGCACAGCGCTCAGTCGGACCGAACATGGACATAGCCACAAGAGGTCTACCCTCCTGCCGAGCTGACTCCACGGTCAGAGGAGGGCAACCGGCCATGCCCACAATGGCGGCAGCGGCCCTGTCCAAAAGGTTTTGCAACGGTCGGGCTAGTCCCGAGATTTCTATGACCGTGTGCAAGATCGCTATGTCACCGGTCCCGATATAGCGGGTTGCCAGGCCGGGGAGTGCCGCGGTAGATGAAACCATAAACTTCGGAACCCCGAACGGCAGGGCACGCATCACATCCGTGGCCATCAGACTTCCCGTCGATCCCCCAAGACCGATTACTCCGGCCAAGCGACCATCCTCGAACATTTTGAGTGCAATGACGGCAGCGCCGTCGGTCATTTGCCGGGTGATCTTCTTTCTTTCGCGGGAAGAGCGGATTTCGGCTATGTCAGCACCGATGGCCCGAGCCACCTCCTCGGGCGGTATGTCGGCGCCGTCCGATCTCTCGGACATCGCCATGTCAAGGATTAGCGGAATGCCGCCAAACTTGCGAATACGGTCCCGCAGGTACAGCGTTTCCGGCCCCTTTGTGTCCATGGTGGACAACACCAGAACGACTCGTTCCATCAGGTCTTCCCTTCGGCCGCGATCTTTTCCCTGATATCTTTCTTCAGGGTCTCTTTATTCACCTTTCCGGAATCGCCCACGGCGGGAAATGCCGACACGACCTCCATCCGCTCCGGTAGCTTGAACATGGCAATATTCCTGGATTTCAGAAACGCCACCATTTCCTCGAAGGTGAATTCCTGGCCTGCTTTTGGAATTACGTAAGCGCATGCCCGTTCACCCATTTCTCTGTCCGGGTAGCCGACAACCGCAACCGAGGCCACCTTGGGATGATCGTTCAGCAGACCCTCGATTTCCGCCGGATAGATATTCTGGCCCCCACGGATGATCATGTCCTTGGCCCTTCCCAGTATCCACAGGCACCCTTGGTCAAACTTGACAATATCGCCGGTGGTAGTCCAGCCGTCGGGATCGAAAACCGTGGTAGTAAGCTCCTCGTCACGGTAGTAGCCGGCCGGCGCATGGGGGCCCCGGAAATAGAGCACGCCGGGTTCTCCGTCGGGAACCTCGTTCTTGCCTTCCTCGTCCAAGAGACGGACCTGATTTCCAGGAAGCATGCGACCCACTGTCCTTCGGCGCAGGTCCCTGGAATCCTCAACGCGGCATCCGGACACCGATCCCATGTCCTGGGTGCCCAGGTCGCTGGTAATGGAAGCCCCGAAAACCTTCTCTGCTTCCTCGGCAATCTGGGGAGAAAGATAACCGCCAGCCGAACGGATAAAGCGAAGAGAACTCAGATCGTACTTGGACGTATCGACGTCGAGCATCCTCACTAGGTGCGTGGGCACGACACCGATGGCCGTTGCCTTTTCCTTTTCGATGAGGGCCAAGGCTCCGTCGGGCGAGAACTCCTCTAACATAACTGTCTTTGCGCCGACCAGCGGAGCGGCAAAATAGGTGAGTGTACCGGCCGCTCCACCGGCATGAGGCGCAATGGCCATGGTAATATCGTCCTTGTTCAGATTCCAGATGTCCACCCGACCCTTGGATGTGCAGACCCGTGGAGCGATCGGCCATTCCACAAGTTTGGGAATGCCGGTGGTTCCCGATGTCGTGGTGAGCAGCGCCACATCCCATATGGGGTCCAGTCTTCTTTCCGCAAGGATTGACTCGTCCACGGGCTTTTTGGCGCGCTCTTTGATGATACGGGAAAGCGAAAAGGTGCCCTCTGAAGCGGAATCTGGGACTTCGTCATCAAACAGAAAAATGTTTTTCAAATGTGGAAACTGCTTTTGAAGTCCCCGATACATCTCCAGGTAGTTAAATTTGTTGTAAATAGTCAGGATGATGACGGCCGATGCATCTGTCCGTTCAACCATGTATTCCAGTTCCCTCTGCCGAAGGTAAGGATAAACCGTCAACGAGATCAGTCCCGCCCTTTCGCAGGCAATTCTGGATAAAAACCCGTAAACGCTGTTGGGCGACTGGATGATAATGCGGGAATGCTTCGGGATTCCCATTTCGACCCATGAAATGGCCATGGCGTCCACCAGACGCTTCACTTCCGCCCAGGTTAAGCGGTACTTGGAATCGACCAGGGCTTCCCTGTCTCCATGTTCACGGGCGTTTCTGTCCCAGAAATCGTAAAAGGTCTCGTGGGTCCAGTATCCATTCCTTACGAACTCATCCACCATTTCCTTTTTATAACGAATCGGTTTCAATTAGTGCCTCCTTATCCGGGCTTGTGGGGCTCGGGGCGGCCAGCTTAGGTTCCCACGCTCTGCGTGGGAACCGGAACGATTACCAATTTCTATTTTCCAGTATCCAGTTCATAGTCCCAGCTCGGACCACCGCCCCTTGACTTTTTTCACCATTTCCGGGTCCAGTTCGATGGGAATCGGCTTTTCTTTCCAGTCATAGGGTATGGTGGCATCCAGGAGCAGTCTGCCCGTGATATCTCTGGCGTCGATGGGCAGAGAGGGATCCAATGGCGTGGACCTACCCCGCTTGATGACCTGGGATCGGTTGGGCTGAAACCTGAAACTCAGTGCGTACATCACCCGCGGAATGTCCCAGGGATCGATATCTTCGTCCACGACGATCACTGTTTTCAGCCCATAAGCGCCCATTTCCGTGGAGATGGCGGCTGTAAGCACTTGGTCCGCGTGGCCCGGATACATCTGTTTCACGGAGATGATAGCGAGGAACCTGCCCGAACCCTCTGGCGGACAGTACACCGCTTTCAGACCCGGTATTTTCATGGCCAGAAGCTGCTGCCAGAGAGTCGCGCCGTAGGAAAGCGCCATGGTCATGTGGGTGTCGGTCACCGCTCGGCCCACGGTGGTCCCCCACAGAATCGGATTGTCCCGGTGAGTGACGCATTTCACATCGACGAAATTTCGTGGGTCGCTGCCTACGCCAGAGTAATAACCAGTGTACTCACCGAACGGTCCTTCTTCCATGAATTTATTGGCATCCACCTCGCCTTCAATAACGATTTCTGCATGTGCCGGAATGGGGAGGTCTACGGTTTCCCCCTGGACCACTTCCACCGGAGTTCCCCTGAGAGCGCCCGCCAGGTCATATTCCGATACAAAAGCGGATACGCGTGCCGCCCCGAGAATAAACAGCAGAGGATCACACCCGATGATCGAGGCCACTGGCATCGGTTTCCCCATTGCTTGGTATTTCTTCAGCATGATATCGGCGTGCTTGCCCTTGATGAACTGGGTCCCCATCTTGTCCTTGCCCAGCAGTTGAGCACGGTATGTGCCGAGGTTGACCCAGTCTGATTCAGGGTCCTTGGTGATAAAAAAGTGGGCGGTTCCGATGTACCGTCCGCCGTCCAGTGGGTACCAGTGGGGAACGGGGAACTTGTAAAGATCTATCTCGTCTCCCGTCATGATGTTTTCCTTGCAGGGCGCTCCGGCCTTGTCAACAAACTTTGGGGGAACTCGATTTTCACCCAACTTCGCCCACGCATTGTAAAGATCCACCAGGGTTGAGTCGAGAGGTTGACCCATGATCAAGGCCAGGCGTTCCGTGGTGGTGCACACGCTCGTGATGACCGGCGTGCTGTAATCTTTAACATTTTCAAACAGCAACGCGGGCCCGGCCGTCTCCTCGTTCAGTTTGGCGATATGTGACAGCTCCAGGTTCCAGTCCACCTCCGCCGTAATCCGTTTGCATAATCCCATTTCCAAGCCTTGGTTGACAAAATCTCTCATGTCTTTCATAGGAATCTGTTCCTCCATTGTTTTCAACGATTACTGGCTTCGGGCGCAGGTCATTATTGAAGGCTCACACCTAGCGCCTATCCCCATTTTTCCTGTCATCAGACCCGCCAAGATATCCTCCTAGGCCGAGGCCATTTGGTTGACCCGCTGAAGCGGGATGTCATCAAATGCTTTAGGCAGGCCAGTTTCATCGTATTCCTTAATTTTTTAGCGCAGCAGGTCATCCCTCTGGCCTCTTCATTGAGTTTGGCCATATGGGAGATCCGAGGTCCGAGCCCACTTCCGCGTTTATCCGCAGGAGTTCCCCTACTGCTAGCATTTGTTGATGAAAGCGCGCACATGCTTTTCTCCTTGGCTTTCATCTTCCGTGATCGGCACGTCGTTACAGGAGTCGGCCACAGTCGGGGGATCCGCTTGTCGCTTATGTGACCTTTCTGCCCTTCATGAGCCCCGCCACAATATGTTCAAGGGCAGAGGCTTTGGGCTCGACCACCGGTTTCACCTCCCTTTGGCTCCAGACAGTCTCCGGTCGGCTCTGGACGATGTAGATCTCCCCCTTGTAAGGAAGCGATTTTTCGGTCGCCCATTCAATATCCATGGGCTTGCCGTAGTGCTGTTCAATTCGCTTTGCCAGCTCCGCGAGTTCCAGTATCTCCTTGTCGAGGATACTCTGTTCCATACGTCGTTCCTCGTCCACATCAAGCTTCACGACTTGGTCCGTGGCCGGGTCGGTGGTGTAGTAGATCTGTTTGTCGGAGACCGTCTTTTTTGTAACGTCCATGGTTATCTTGTTGACGTGAAACTGGTCAGGGGTTACTTCCCCCGAAACCACACTCTCGCCGTAACCCCAGTTGGAGTCGATAACGACAGTGGCAGGATCACCGGTAGTGGGATTCAGCGTAAACATCACGCCTGCGGTGAAGGACCTCACCATTTTCTGCACAGCCACGCTGATGAGAACCTTGCCGTGATCGAACCCCATCCTTATCCGGTAAGAAATGGCCCGTGGGGTAAACAAGCTCGACCAGCACTTGAGTACCCGGTCGAGCAGGTCGTCTACGCCTCGGATCCAGAGGTATGTGTCCTGCTGACCTGCAAAACTGGCATGTGGAAGATCCTCCGCAGTGGCGGAGGATCGGACAGCTACAGGGACGGCAGGAGTTCTGGTTCGTTGTGACAGGCGACGGTAGTGTTCAGCGATGAAGTCCTCCTGGGTTTCACTTATCTTCCCTGCCTCTATCCAGGCGCGGATGTCTTCCGAGGCTGCCTGGACTTCATCGATCATGCTGTCGTTCAGGCCTTCCAGTCGGTTCAAGACCTTGTCCGTCAACCCGTTTTCCTCCAAAAAAAGCCGGTATGCATCCGTCGTGATCGCGAACCCGGGCGGCACAGGGATTTGAGCCTTCATAAGTTCGCCCAGGCTCGCGCATTTCCCACCGACTCGGCTGACCATGGTGATGTCGCATTCCTCCAAGGGAATGAGATACCGTGACATGTCCATAGGTCACTCCTCGTGTCTTCAGGTGTCAAGACAAGATTTCGATTTCTCCTGTCCTGCCGTCGACCCTGATCTTTTGGCCACTCTTGAGTATCGAAGTCGCGGAGCCGGTTCCGACCACCGCGGGCAAACCATATTCTCGACACACTATGGCCGCGTGGCACATGATTCCACCCACATCGGTAACTGCTGCTTTAATCCTTTGGAACGCTGGGGCCCAACTCGGCGAAGTTGTCGGCGCAACGAGGATTTCGCCTTCCTGGAGTTCGCCGATGTCTTTGACCGTGCGGCAAACGCGAACGACACCTTCCACTGTTCCTGGCGAACCGGGGAATCCGATGATCTTGTTCACGTCACCGGCAGCTATGGTTTTGAGTTTGGCCCATTGAGCCATGGAGTCCGCTGTGATCCCCCAGAGGACGATAGTAAAGGGTTCGGTGATCGTTTCCGGAACCGTGCCCATTGCGTCGGGTGGGGTCCACTTTCGGAATTTGTCCATCACGTCCTTGCGCCAAGCCACTTCCTGAGGCCAGACCAGCGGACCGCGAGCATTGGATCCCGTTGCCCAGGCGGTTACCACATCCCACAGAGCGTCCTTGATCTCGCTCCTCTTGAGGTACCAAACGTCTTCCACATCGTTGATGAACTTGTATTCCACCAGTATCTTCCCAACTTCTCGGATCTTGTTCCAGAACAGACTATGGAACCAGTGCTCGACGTAGAATAGGTGGTTTTCCACATACGGGAAGACGGTTCTGGCTGTCCCACTCAGTTGATCAAAGGTGGTACGGTCCTCCTCAGTTTTGAGCAGGGCTCGGTACTCTCGGACGATCCTATCCCGTTTTGTTCGGATCTCTTCGGTGGGCCGATCGACATTCTCATTTTTACGGAGCTTTTCGATGTAGATCCGCATTGCAGATATGGGAACATCGAGATCGTCATTCCAACTCCTGTCGTGGTGGTACCAGCCCGTGCCGGTGGAGACCCAGAACCACGGGTCGCGGGCTGCTTCGAACTGCACGAGCCACTGCTTCCCAATTTCAGAGGCCTGCATGGCCTTTATCACTGTAGCCGCGTTTCCGGTCATGGCAATCTCGTCCACGCCCAGGGCGATGGCGGATTTCGCAAGCCGCTTCAGCTCCTCGTCCGGTTTGTAAATGATAACGTCTATGCCTCCCACCATCTCGGTTATCGTCTGCAGCGGAATATCAGGAAAAGCCTTCTGGCAAAAGTCCACGAAGATAACGTACGCAGCGTAACCTAGATTGAGGAACTCGAAGTGGTACTGCCAGCAGAGAATCCCAAGATCTATGAGCTTGTCATAGGCATTGAGCAGTTTGTATCCAGTTGAAAGCCCGAGCCCTTCGGTAACTACCGCTTCATCCTCCATTTCGGGAAGTGTTGGGATTTGCAGATCTGTGAGTTGCTGGATAATGCCGCGCATCTTCACTTCCCATTGGTCGTGCAACTTGTCCCAGTTCTGGTAGTAGTACCCGGCCCGTTTCATGAAGAGTTCCGCCCGCTTGGGGATCTCCTCCGGGTTCGCTACAGGGAGAGGCGTGATATAGATGTACCCGTTGTGGATGCGGTGATCGATTCCCATGGCCGGAGGAACGATGAAAATTCGGGTGTTGAATTGTGACAGAGCCAGGAACCATGCCTCGTCCCAGATGATGTCGAACGGGTACATGGGTTCGGGATAGTGTAGCCCGTCGTAAAACCAGAACATGCTCTCTTCGTACTTTTTCCTTTCTGGGTCTACGTTACTGAATTGGTAGTGGTACGGATACATCCTCTCCCATCCCTCGGTACCTGGGATCCTCGCCGCCTCGTGGGGACTCGGGAACTTCAAGTCGGCCATCTCTCTCCCTCCTGTTAAAGTGGATGTTAAAAGGTTGGTTAAACTGACCTTCTCGTCACGCGTTGCAAACCTGTTCGCGTCCGGATCATATGAAACATGACGCAGATCTTCCCGAAATAACTATAGCGTAGTTCTTCGACCTTCTGGCTTGCGAAACTGACCCCTAAAATATCTCAGACTTGCTGTCCTTGCTCCCCACGCGATGAACATCCGAAAAATCGAGCTTGTTGCTCAGCTGCCAGTGTCTGTTAGGGTCAAACCAGGATTGGATCGCCCACAGCTCTCCCATCCTGAACTCGGAGCTTCCATCGAGTCCCGAATCCCGCTTCATTGTCCACGTACAGGATATTGAATGGCCGGAAAGCGTACAGATCGACTCCGGCCACTTTTTTCGCAACCTGGCGAGATATGGCCCTAGGATCGGAAAAGAATTCCCTAACAAATGGATAACGCTTCACATAGCTCGCCAGGCCGCGGGCTCTAACCCTGGCACCCGCCATGTGTTCGACTTGCCCTTCCATTTGCAGCCCTTTGATTTCCTTCCATCCCCTGTAATCGCCGTGTATCGTGGCGGCAGCGGTGGGATTGACCGACAAGACCATAGAGTGGCGAGAAGACGGAGATGAAAAAAAGATCAGATCAAACTCTCGTCGGACGTAGAACACGTCAGCAGCCCACGGCAGTTCTTCGGTGCAGCACACCAGGGTCATGGTAGTTATAGAATCCATGTACGAGATCACAATCCGTTCGAGTTCTTCTCGCGTCATCCGCCTCCCCACCTATCAAAGAGTTGATGGGGGATGTCAAACTGGTCGAGCACTTTCCCTACGGTCTGATCGAGGATGTCTTCGATGCTTCTGGGCCGATGATAAAAGGACGGAGCCGGCGGAAGAATTATCCCACCCATTTCCGTGACGAGAGTCATTGCTCTAAGGTGTCCCAGATGAAGAGGTGTTTCCCGCGGGATGATCACAAGCTTTCGCCTCTCCTTGAGCGTCACATCCGCGGCCCGAACGAGCAGATTCTCATTCAGGGAGAGGGAGATCATGGAGAGGGTCCTCATGGAGCATGGCGCTACGATCATCCCCTCGGTCTTGAAAGAGCCGCTGGACAGAGGAGCGGCGAGATTTTCCGGAGAATGAACGTGATGGGCCAGGTTCTCAACCTGTTCGACGTCCATAGAGGTTTCCAGTCCCAAGACCGTGCGGGCCCCGCGTGTCATGATGAGATGGGTTTCAATACCATCGGCCTCCTTGAGAGCTTCAAGCACTCGAATGCCATAAATCACCCCGCTGGCGCCACTGATAGCGATAACGATTCTTTTCAACCACTACTCTTTTCAAGTGTTTTCAAAGTAGTACGGCCGATTTTAGCCCGTGTTCGAAACAAAATCGCTCTGGGTCATCGCGCCGATTGCGAGCAGACGCGTCCCGCGAGCAGCCACTTCGCCGCTTGGAATCTAGTTTCAATAGCCGTGATACGTGACCTCTTTCTGGTAAAGAGGCGAAGTTCTTGTAGTTGGAATGCGTTGGGCTTTCAGAAAGCGCTTCTATTTGGGCTCACCCGCCGGCCCAAAGCGCCCGTTGGTATTGGTGATACCGAGAACAGCATAGCAAGTATCCGACCTAATTCGTTCGGATATGAAAAGGAACAAGAAATATCTATCCTAGCTTAGAGAGACCAGACCTGAAACTTAGACATTCTGTGGAATGTCCGAAGCGAAGTCAAGCGATAAAAAATTATGGGCGCATTAGATGAGCTTATAGTATAATTACGTGGAAACCGCTATAGACCATATGGTTGCGGCACTAATGAATCTAAAGCAACTGGAAACCTTCTACCACTTCTGTCGGTTCAGAAACATGAGCCGGACTGCGGAGCACCTTTGTGTGACGCAATCAGCCATTTCACAGCAACTCCACAGCTTTGAAGCAGAAGCCGGGGTCAAGCTTTTCTATCGTGAAGCCAATGAATATTACCTAACGGAAACCGGAGAGGCTCTGTTTCAGCTGAGCAGGTGGGTTTTTTTGCGGTTGGAACAAATGGAAAATCTCTTCGAAAAGGCCCGGAAAGACGCTTCGGAAAGATTAAGAATCGGCACAACCAAAGCCTATGCTCGCACCTTCATGCCCGAGCTGATAGCTAGGTTTCAGGAAAAATATCCGCACGTTCAGGTCCATCTGAGCGAAGGTAATTCCGCTGATCTTCTGAACGGGCTGCGCACTCGCAAAGAAGACATCGTGGTCGTGGCCCGGACCGGATACGACTCTGCTCTTAGAGCCATTCCGTTTGCCAGGGCCGTTTTTGCTCTGGTGGCCCGGCCGGATCATCCTCTTGCGGTGAAGAGCCCTGTATCCATAGCAG
The DNA here is from genome assembly GCA_052144015.1 of Desulfomonilaceae bacterium. Lineage (GTDB taxonomy): Bacteria > Desulfobacterota > Desulfomonilia > Desulfomonilales > Desulfomonilaceae > DATJPW01. Next base: position 27,570 of record JBKQRG010000409.1, on the reverse strand, counting down.
CTCTCACCGGCGAATCCATGATCATCAGAGAGCAGGGCTCCGGTAGTCGAAACGCCATACTCGAGAAGCTTCATCAGTTCGGAGTTAAACCTTCCATGCTGGTAGAGTCGGAAAGCCTTAGCTTCATACTGGCTTATGTGGAACGCAAGAAAGGGTTGTCTTTCATTCTAACTCACGAGGTCGAAAAAGAATTGGCCGCCGGAGCTCTCAAAGAGATTATTCTCACTGAAGGAAAAATCGCATTCGAGTCAGACATCGTAATCCGCCGAGACGAACCCTCGTCAATCCCCATGCAATATTTCCTGAAAATCGCGACCGATCGAAGAGACTGGGGCCCCGCCTGATGACGGCGCCGGGCCAAGATGTGGGTCTACTGGAAGCAGGGATGCCACATTCGTGTCGATTACCCTCAGGATACGCCTGACTGCTACGTGATGCAATCTCAAGCTTTAAATCCGTTTGTAGTATATACTCCGTTCGGTCGCTAAATTCTTTCCATGAACGGTGTGTGTTGGGACTCCGGTTTGCTTAAGACCGGCCAAAAGAGAGCCGAAGCGAGGTTGCGATGAACCCTTCAGTGGTCATTGTGGGAACCCTGGACACCAAGGGGGAAGAAGTCAGATACTTGAAAGAACTTATCGAGGCTGAAGGGTGCTCTGCGACTGTCTTGGACGTTGGGATTCTTCATCTCCCCTCCGTCACAGCGGATATTCGCAGAGAGCAGGTTGCTGCCGAGGGCGGGACAACGCTGGAGAGACTCCTTGAAAGAAAGAACCGACGGCTGGCTGTTCAGACCATGATTCACGGCGCGGCCGCTATCGTCCATGATCTCTACAGAGACGGCCGATTGTCCGCAATCATTGCTGTTGGAGGAGGAACTGGAACCCATATTGGGACTGGTATCATGCGCTCCCTCCCTCTGGGTGTACCGAAGCTTATGGTCTCGACCGTGGCATCTCGGGACATGAGCGACCTGATCGGAACCAAAGACATCACGGTGATGCACTCAGTGGTGGACCTATTAGGTCTGAACTCTGTCAGTGCGAAAATACTCGGTAATGCCGCGGCAGCTATCGTGGGAATGGCTCGGCAGGAAGGCAAAATCAGTTCGAAAAAACCGATCATTGGGCTTACTTCATTCGGGTTTATCACCGAAGGGGCCATGCGTGTGAAACGTAAGCTAGAGGACCTAGGCTATGAAGTGGCGCCTTTTCATGCGAACGGCACAGGTGGTATGGCCATGGAAGATCTCATCGATCAAGGCTTGATAAGCGGCGTGGTCGATTTTGCTCTTCATGAATTCGCGGATCAATTGTACGGCGGGTACTGTGGAAATATCGGCCCGGAAAGACTCCAATCTGCAGGCAAGAAAGGTATCCCTCAAGTGGTAGTTCCTGGCGGATTGGACTGTGTCGTTTTGGAGTTCAATTCGGTCGAAACTATGCCACCCCAATTCAGGGACAGGAAGGTGTTCTGGTACGATTTCAGGTCAGGAATACGTACCAGCCGGAAAGATGCCCTGGCTCTGTCAAAGACCATCGCGCACAAACTCAACTTGGCGAAAGGCCCGACTAGTTTTGTGATACCACTCAAGGGGTGGTCCGAAGCTGATGAACTAAGGGCTCCTCTTTACGAACCGGAGACAAACCAGATATTTATAACAGAGATGAAGCTTCGCCTCGATAGCCGCGTAAGGGTGATCGAGGTGGACGCGCATATAAACGACGAAAAATTCGCCGGAGCTGTGGTCTCAGAATTACACAGCATTATGAGGGGTGATTTTTGACGGTTCTTGCATATTGCCTCTACTGGTACCAGTGATTAATGACCAAGGGATGAAAATTGACCTGCCTCCAGTTTGCGCAGTAGTCGTGAACTCAGAGATATAGTTGTACTGGTGTGCTAATAGAAAGACGCGTGCGACTGTATGAAGATCACGGTTGACTGGACGTTGAGCGGTAAGGTTCTCCAATAAGATCTGAAATATGTTCATTTAGAAACGCGACGACGAGTCGCCATCGGGTCTTGTTGGCAATCATACGGGACATCTTCGAACCTAACGAACGTTCGACTGTTCACCAGTCCAGACAAGGAGCAAGCAATAAGACTGTCGCATATTTCAGGATAGATCCTCTGATCGTGGAGCAACATATTCGCAATATTTGGGAGCTATGGGAGGAGATTCCACCGGGAGACCTTTTCGGAGAGTTGCTCCTGGGGAAGCTTTCAGATTCTCCCTTGGTTTGACAACGGCTTTAGTTCGACACTTGAGAGGTAAGAGTGCTCCTTCAGCCAGATTGCATTTCCTGCATCCACAAAGCGTCTCTGTCAGCAATCAGACAGTTGACCTCTGATGCCGACGAAATCAAGGCAGTCATTTCGGAAATAATGCAGTCTCCAACGTTACGAGACCCTGCCTGGGAATTGACAAGTCCCGAAGTCTTCGAATCCGCGCTCGCGAAGATTTCAAGCGTTTTCAATACTTCAGACCCATTTCAGGTCCTGAAGAAGAGGCAAAACGAAAGGGCGATGGCGCTTTATCCCTGGCTCAAGACCTTGGTCGAGGAATCGAAGGATAGACTTCGTACGGCTTGCCATCTCGCCATTATCGGAAATTCTCTGGATGTCATTTGGTCAGGTGGTACTGTAGAAGTCGAGCCCCTCATACGGCAACAGCTCTGTAAGCCGGTTCTTTACGACAGGTTTTTGAATTTGGAGAAGCGGATTCGGGAAACCCGCCTCGTCCTGATTCTCGGAGACAATGCCGGCGAAATAGTATTTGACCGTTTGTTCATAGAGACATTGAAGAGCATATTCGACGTGGAAGTTGTCTTTGTGGTGAGAAGCGTCCCCGCTCTGAATGACGCTACAGCAAAGGAAGCCGCCGCGGTTGAACTGGATGAGATTGCCCGGATCGTCGAAAACGGTATTGACGGGCCCTTACCAGGCACGGTGCTTGCCAGATGTTCGGAACAATTGAGGAAACTAACTGAAGAAGCCGACCTGATACTATCCAAAGGTGGGGGAAACTTCGATAGCCTCGGAGAAGAGAGTCACCTGCATGACAAAATCCTCTTCATGCTTATGAGTAAATGTGTCCCTTATTGCGGATACTTTGGAACCAGAATGTGTGATCCGATACTCGCTCCCCCCAGACGAGAAGTTTGAACCTGTCGTCCCAAACGCGGCTTTGATTTTAGAGATGGTGAAAACCCGATTCAGAGTGACCCTCCAGAAATGGTCCAGGGGGCGAGTTGATGTGGGTGAGTCATGTCGTGAGGTACGGCCTCGGGAGCTGGCAATCGTAGCTCATTGAGCTGTCTGGCCTGGCGAATGAAATCCCAGGGCCCCCAAAGGGCCCCCTTTAATTTTGAACTCGAAGTTTGTTCCAATTGCTTGCCGCCTTTTCAGCTAGAGGATCACCTTGGGTTCTTTAAGATCCTCATCAATCTCAATAAAAAATCTTTCAAATCCGGCGGTGCAACGATAGCGAATCCACGCCCTTTCCGGCCGAGAAAGGGCATTGCAATAGCCTAAATTTCCTCCAACATACTGGCCGAGGAACGAATCCGCCAATGTAACTTCTTGAAATAATTGACTTGATCTTAGCCTACAAGCTAATGGAAGCCTGGGCGTCGATTCGAGATTCGACAACGCTTGGGAGATGAGTTCATCAATCCGAAAACAGCTCGTCACTCATCCGGACCGTCAGGCCGCCAGCTTCGAGAAGACGTTTCGCCAGGCCCTCTATTTTCGGCAGCTCGTAGTGGAAGAAGTATTTGAACGTGAATATCTTACCCTCGAAGAACTGCACATCCTGCTCCGAGAGCGGGCCTTCCAGTTTGTTCGTGGCTGCCATTACCTGTAAGAGCCATTGCCAGCCCACACCAATGAGTCCGAACATTTCCAGATACAGCGTGGCGTCCGCAAGAAAAATTTCCATATCTCCTTGCCGACCTATCTGAGTCAGGACTGAAGTCACATGCTGGAGCCGATTCAGGGCCTCTTCCAGCCTCTCGGCATAGTCCCGGAGGTCCGGGTATTCCATGGCTGCTTGTGTCGCGTTTTGCACTTCCGTGACGAAGAGACGAAGGCCGGCGCCGTTCTTCATGACCACTTTACGACCCAGCAAGTCGAGTCCATGGATTCCGGTAGTACCCTCATGTATCGGATGAATACGAGCATCTCGGTAAAACTGCTCCACAGGGAACTCATCGCAGTACCCATACCCTCCCAGGCACTGAAGCGCTTGACTCGAGGCCAAAATCCCCATCTCAGATGGGTAGGTCTTGGCTACTGGCACGAGAACGTCTAGCAGTAGAGCATACTTCTCGCGATCGTTCTCTTCCGCGACCTTGGCCAAGTCCGCATACTTTGAGCATTGCAGGAGGAGAGAAAGACTGCCTTCGACCACGGCGCGCTGGAATAGTAGCATGCGCTTGACGTCCGGGTGTTCGATGATAAGAACTGGCGATTGGGCCGGGTCTTTTTCGGTAAGCTTTCGACCCTGTTGTCTCTCTCTCGTGTACTGAAGCGCGGCATAGTGCGCAGCAGAAGCGATTCCAGCAGCACCCACTCCAACTCCGATGCGGGCTTCGTTCATCATTTGGAACATGTAGGACAGACCTTTGTGAGGTTCGCCCACTAGGTATCCTCGGCAGTCATCGTTTTCACCCATGCTGAGCTGTGCAATCGGTGCTCCCCGATAGCCCAGTTTGTGATAGAGACCCGCCACGTTGACGTCGTTGGGCGTTAATCCTCCCTGCTCGTCCGGCCGCAGCTTGGGAACCACAAAGAGCGAGATGCCCTTAATACCCGGCGGAGCGCCTTGTATTCTGGCAAGCATCAAATGGACGATATTCTCCACACCATCGTGATCGCTCGCAGATATGAAGATCTTTTGACCGCGGATCTTATAGTATCCCGCGTCCGTAGGCTCCGCCTGGGTGCTGATCTCAGCCAGAGAGCTGCCTGCCTGCGGCTCGGTAAGCGCCATTGTTCCTTGCCATTGCCCCGCAAACATGCGGGGAACAAAGCTCTCCATCAGCTTCTCGGAGCCAAAGGATTCAATCAGGTGAGCCGCACCGGTGGTCAGCATGGGATATGCGCTGGCAGAATAGTTCGCAGCTCCGAAAATAAACATGGATGCATTGACGATCATTGTGGGAAGCTGTTGGCCTTCGTGTTTAAAGGGGGCTCCGGCTGCGATCCAGCCTCCTTCTCCACATTCGGCCATGAACCTCTTCACCATGGGGTGAACCTTAACCTGACCATCAACTAATTTGGGGGCGTCCTGGTCCATCTCTCTCAGATGTGGCTGGAGCAGATCCCGTCCTATCTTAAGGGCCGTATCCAAGACCATGTCGAAGGTTTCCCTGCTGTGTTCCTGAAAATAGGCATGATGCGTAAGGGACTCCGCATCCAAAACGTCGTAAAGCAAAAAGTGCAGATTTTTTTCACTGACAAACTTGGCTGCCATTCGATCTACCTGTCTTTCTGAAATGATTCACACAAGCATATAAAACCGAAAAAGTGTGCGGGACGAATGTCTTCAACCCTGAAGCGGAATCTGCATGACAGATGAATTGAAAAACTACCTTGTCCGGCGCAAACGTGCTTTTCCCCCCACTCAGTAACCTCACACGCATGAGTTCGCCTCAGTCTTTCCCTTGCCACCCTCTCCCAGTCAGCGCAATTTTGGGATCCTGATGAGATGAAGAGCAAGAGAGCAGGAGAAGAGGCGTGACCCCTCATCCACCCCATCATGCCATGCTACTTCTTCTCCAACCACGGCGGCCGCCTGTACTCGCCTGTAGCCAGGTTTTTGGGCCAGACCACATCACGGCTTCCGTCCTCCCGCCACTGGACCATCGGTAACTGGCGATACCCCTCCCCGTACTTTGCATTTTGAAGGTCGGTAAAGACCCATCTGTCGACAAGTATCTACATAGTCTGTCTTTTCGAGCACCGGAACAAGTTTGTCGCTTCTGTTGCTTTTGCCTTCTCAACCGCGTCCTTGTAGATGTAGATGGCATCGTACGTGTAACCAGAGGTGTATCCCGGCGTTTCTCCAAAGAGTTTCATGTATTTGTCGAAGAATGGTATCGACTTGGGAGTCAAAGGTACTCGCAACGAACCCATTGTAATCAAGGTTTCGCCGACAGGCGAGACGCCTGACCCACCAAGCTATGTCCGGGGTCGGCAAACACTCCGGATTTAGAAATTCACATGATCCATCCCCTTAAGGCCAAGGATTTCTCTCACTTCCGATGGCGAAGCAGGCTCTGCCCCCAGTTCCTTTCCGATGCGGATGATTTTTTCCACTTGCTCCGCGTTGCTTTTTGCGAGCGTGCCCTTTTCCAGGTAAAGACTATCTTCGAGTCCCACCCGGGCATTGCCGCCCAAGATGAGGGATGTTGTGCAGAGGCGCATCTGGTCTTTTCCCGCCGCGCACACCGAAAACTGGAAATCTCCGATCTGTTTTCTCGCCGTATCCACGAGAAAAACGAGGTTTTCCGGAGTGGCAGGGATCCCGCCCAGAATACCCATGACAAATTGCAGATACACAGGCGGCCGAGCAATTCCGCGTTCGAGAAGAAAGGTAAGATTGTTAATCATTCCCACATCATATATTTCGAATTCCGGTTTCGTGTCGTTCCCATAAATGAAGTGTAAGTACTCACGCATGGTCTTGAATGTGTTCGGAAAGATAAAATCCTCACTCGCCTCCAGATAAGGCTTCTCCCAATCGAATTTCCATGAGTCGAACTTCTGGACCGTCTGGAACAATGCAAAATTCAATGAACCAGCGTTCAATGAGCACATTTCCGGACTCAGGGAGTTGACTACCGCCACTCGCTTTTCCGTGGGCTCTCCCATACGACCCCCTGTTGTGAAGCACATCACGATATCGCATCGTTTCTTCACTTCCGTTGCAATTTCTCGGTACACATCCTGGTCCGCGGTCGGATAGCCCGTCAGCGGGTCTCGAACATGTATGTGCACCACTCCGGCACCTGCTGCATGACACGCGACACAGTCTTCGATTATTTGTTCAGAAGTGAACGGTAAGAAAGGGGACATGCCTGGAGTGTGTACAGCCCCAGTCATCGCTGCAGTAAAAATCGTTTTTGACATGACACTTACTCGCTCTTTGATTCGCTGTATTTGAACACTCTGTCAGGAATTTGTTGCTGTCAGAGCGGTCCATGAGAATGAAATTCATGAATGAAATCTTTGACCATTTCATCGAGTCCATATTTGACTGCCCAACCCCAATCTCGATACGCGCGATCGTCGTTGATTCCAGTTTGAGACAGTCCGGCAACCAGGCTCATTATGTGCGCATCCGGGGCAAAAAACAGATCGTCTTGAGGAAGCTCCCGCTGCACCGCCTGGACCAATTGGCCGGCCGAGTACGCCGGTTTAATCCCGGCTATATTGTATGTTGTTCCGGAAAGCTTCGATTTTTCCGCCCCTGCCAGCAATAGTAAAGCTCGAGCGGCATCTTTGAAATAGATTGCGGGCACTTTGGTTTCCGGTTCGACGGGGACTGCGTAAGGGCGGCCTTTCAGCGGCTCTTCTATGGCCCAGCAATTGTAGCTGGACATATGGCTCACCGTGGAAAAAGGTCCAACCACCGATGGTAACCGAACAGCTCTAAAATCGAGGCCGAAACGTCGTGCATAATACCTTCCCAGGAGCTCGCCGAATACTTTGCACGTGCCGTAAATGGTTGCGGGGTGACAACAGGTGGTTTCAGTCACTTCGTCTTCGGAGAGGTCTTCCGTATAGACCGCTATACTACTTGAGAAGATAACCTGCCTGACACGAAATATCCTGGCTGCTTCCAGAACGTTGTAGGTTCCGACGGCGTTCACATCAAAAGCCTGCCACGGGTTTTGCTCAGATGGGAGTGACAGCATGCCGCCAAGGTGAAATATTCGGTCAACTTTTCCCTGCGAGAAAGCATTCGCCAACTCAGACAAATTGGCGACCGAACCCTGGACATACTCGAAACGATCGGAAAGACTAGCCAATGACCCGCGGATTTGCGTTACATCGAAAACGATCGGACGTTCGTCCCTATGTATTAGGGTGCTACTGAGTTCTGCGCCCACAAACCCTGTTCCGCCTGTTATAAGCGTGTTCATTCTATTCCCTCACTCATCTCCGGAGGCAGGATCGAATCATGCTTTCACCAAAAAAGGGCAGACCCGGGGGTCTGCCCCGAAAAGCCTATCGATCCACTCGTTGCATAAAGCCACGAATACAAGTGGTAGTAAAGCTAACAGGAGTCACTACTTGGCTTTAATCCTGGTGCAACCGGTTTTGTCGCACGGCACTTCCACATCCTTGGCCGGTATAGGCCAAGCGGGGCCCTCGAATGCGTGAGGGAAGAACTCGGACTTCGCTACGATCTCAGCCATCCAGATGGGTACCTGAGCCTGATGATCGCAGGCTCTCATGACCCATTCACCCGCTGGCCCGTTGAACTTTAGCCCTTCCCAGGCTGCGATTACGGCGTCCACGTCATCCTTGCCGGCTTTCTTTACCGCTTCAGCCCAAAACATGGTCGCTATATAGCCCTTGCCTATCGACAAGACCGGATAACCTCCTTTGTCCTTATGATACTCCGCGACGAATTTCTTATTAGTCTCAGTGGGGATAGTGAGCATGTAGATCTCGCCGGTCATACTCCCGACAACTGCCTGATCGTTGGCCACAGCAGCTATCACGATATCATCGTTCAGATAATAACAAGCAAACTTGGTCTTCAGGCCGAGCTGATTGCCTTGTCTGAGCAACAGACTTAGATCGTTTCCCCAATTGGATGTAAAGATGATGTCTGCTCCGGACCCGATAATTTGTGTCACATACGGTGCAAAATCCTTCTCGCCCAGCGGATGATAAAGTTCGGCCACAATGGTCGCGGACGGGGAAAGTTCTTTTAGCTTTTTGATGAAGGCAGCAGTAGCTTCTTTGCCGAAAGAATAATCCTGGGCTATGGTGCAGACCTTCTTGAACCCTTTGTCGGCCACCCACTTGGCCAGAGCAAATGAGTGGGTATCCGTGTTGCACCCTGTGCGGAAGAAATTTCGGCTGCATTTGTCGCCCGTGAGACTGGCGGCGTCCATGCCATAACTGAAAATCAGAGCGTTGTTGTTTTCACACAGCACTGACATGGCACCACCTACACTGGAGCCGGTCCCGCCGCAGAAGTACTTGACATTGTCTCTTAGAATCAGGTTCGTGGCCTTGCGGGTTGCCACATCAGGTTTAAGCTCGCTGTCCACAGCAATGAGCTCCACCTTCTTGCCTAAAATGCCGCCCTGCTCGTTGATTTTTTGGACCCCGTACTCCACTCCGGCCAGATACCGCTCACCGATGTCCTTGAAATTTCCTGAAAGCGGTTCGATGACGGCCAGTTTGATGGTGTCCGCAGCATGCGCAGCTCCGACCCACACGATGGCCATCAGAAGCACCGTGAGCAGTCTCAAACTCTTGTTAACCAGCATCTGTTTCCTCCTTTGCGATTGGTCAGCGCATGTCCTAGCGGGCATGCTAAACTTCGAGATACTTGCGTTTCACTTCATCAGCCTTTTCGAGAGATTCTCTATCGCCCTTGAAAACTATCGTTCCTTTGCTCATGATGTAGAAGCGCGATGCCACCCCGATCACTGCTTTCATATTCTGTTCCACCAGCAGGATGGTCACTCCGGACCGCTGAATATCCACCAGCATTCCAATGACTGCCTTGACGAGGATAGGTGCGAGTCCCTCAGTGGGTTCATCGACGAGAAGCAATTGAGGATTACCCATCAGGGTCCTCACAACACTGAGCATTTGCTGTTCTCCACCAGAAAGCTCATTTCCCATGTGGGACCGAAGCTCTTTCAGCCTGGGGAACATCGTGTACGCCCTATCAGGGTCCCAGACGGTAAACTCCGAAGGGGCAGGCCAGGCGAAAAATGAAACCGCGTCGACAATTCCCTGCGCCTGTCCAACAACATCGGCTCCGTTGTTAATCCGAAAAGAGCGGGTCATTCATCTGAACGGTCAGCCCGTCCGCTTCGAGCAGGCGTTGGACTAGGCCCTCGGTTTTAGGGAGTTCATAGTGGAAGAAGTACTTGAACGTGAAGATCTTGCCCTCATAGAAGTGGGCCTGCTCCTCCGTAAGCGTCCCCTCCAGCTTCCTGGTGGCTGCCAATGCCTGGAGGAGCCATTGCCAGGCCACAGCAATGATACCAAACAGCTCCAGGTACAACGTGGCGTCAGCCAAAAAGAGCTCCATCTCTCCCTGGAGAGCTATCTTCGCTAGACGGGAGGTCACCTCCTGGAGCTTGTTCAGGGCTTCCTGCAATCTCTGACCATAATTCCGGAGGTTCGGGTCGTCCATGGCGGGGCGTGTCGTGTTGCGCACTTCCTCCAAGAAAAGCAGAAAGCCGGCACCGTTCTGCATGACCACTTTGCGGCCCAGGAGGTCCAACGCCTGAATGCCGGTGGTGCCCTCGTGGATGGGATGGATCCGGGCATCTCGATAGAACTGCTCGACCGGGAACTCATCGCAGTACCCATAGCCTCCCAGACACTGAAGGGCTTGACTCACGGAGACGATTCCCATTTCAGAGGGGTAGGTTTTGGCCACCGGCGTCAGAACGTCGAGCAGCAGAGAATACTTTTCGTGCTCCTCCCCTTCAGTGACTCCGGCCACGTCCGCATACTTCGAACATTGGAGAAGGAGAGAAAGGGCGCCTTCGACCACAGCGCGCTGGAACAACAACATACGCTTGACGTCCGGGTGTTCGATGATGAGAACCGGGGGTCTAGTAGGGTCTTTTTCAGTGAGTTTTCGACCCTGCTGTCTTTCCCTGGTGTATTGGAGCGCGGTATAGTACGCGGCAGAGGCAATTGCAGCGGCGCCCACTCCCACCCCGATGCGCGCCTCATTCATCATCTGGAACATATAGGACAGTCCTTTGTTGGCTTCGCCCACGAGATATCCTCGGCAGTCATCGTTTTCGCCCATGCTGAGCTGCGTGATCGGCGCTCCCCGATAGCCGAGCTTGTGATAGAGCCCTGCGACGCTGACGTCATTGGGCGTCAGTTGGCCTTGGGCATCGAGTCGGAACTTGGGAACCACAAAGAGCGAGATGCCCCTCACACCGGGTGGAGCGCCCTGTATTCTGGCGAGCATCAGGTGGACGATGTTCTCCACCCCGTCGTGGTCGCTGGCTGATATGAAGATCTTTTGACCGCGAATCTTATAGTATCCGTTGTCCGTCGGCTCGGCCTGCGTGGTGACCTCAGCCAGCGAACTTCCTGCCTGGGGTTCGGTCAGAGCCATGGTCCCTTGCCATTGCCCTGCGAACATGTGAGGAACAAAAGTCTCCATCAGTTCCCCGGAGCCGAAGGATTCAATCAGACGGGCTGCGCCGGTGGTCAGCATGGGGTACACGCTCGCGGAGTAGTTCGCGGCCCCGAAGATAAACATGAAGGCATTGGTGATCATAGTGGGAAGCTGCTGGCCTTGGCGTTCAAAGGCCGCATGGGCTCCAATCCATCCCCCTTCTCCGCATTCGGTCATGAACGTTTTTACCATGGGGTGAACTTTGACCTGTCCGTCGATCAAGGTAGGCGGATTCTGGTCCATCTCCCGCAGGTACGAGTGGAGGAGATCCCGTCCTATCTTGAGCGCCGTATCCAAGACCATGTCGAAGGTTTCTCCGTTGTGTTCCTGAAAATACGGGTACCGTATCAGGGATTCAGCATCGAGCACTTCATAAAGCAAAAAGCGGAGATTTTTCTCGCTTACGAACTTGACTGCCATCCGATTTACCTGTCTTTCTCAAATAATTCTCATGGGCACACGAAACTGGCAAAGTGCACCGCGCGAATGCGTGCAACCCTGAAACGGGATCTGCACGACAGAGTAGCTGAAACAACGATTCCGTCCAGAGCGAAAATCCACACTTTCCCCCATGCTCGCTAACCTCACACCCATGAGTTGCATCTGCCTTTCCCTTGCGTCACTCTCGCCGCCAGAGCAGAGCGTTTGAGGCGATTTCACGATCCTGATGAGACGAAGACCAAGAGGGGAGAGGAGGTGCAATCCTGCATCCCCCTCTCATGCCATGTTACTTCTTCTCCAGCCAAGGCGCCAGCTTGTATTCGTTTGTAGCCAGGTTCTTGGGCCAGACCACATCACGGCTCCCGTCCTCCCGCCACTGGACCATTGGCAACTGGCGATACCCCTCACCGTACCTTGCATTGTGGAGGTCGGTAAAGACCCACCTGCCGACAACACCCACATAGTCGGTCTTTTCAAGCACCGGAACAAGTTTGTCGGCTGCCGTCCCTTTTGCCTTCTCAACTGCGTCCTTGTAGATGTAGAGTGCATCGTACGTGTAACCGGAGGTGTACCCCGGTGTCTCTCCAAAGAGTTTCATATACTTGTCGAAGAATGGTATCGACTTGGGTGTCAAGGGGACTCGGAATGAACCCATCGCGATTAAGGTTTCGCCGACAGCCTTGCCGCCACTGTCTTTCCAGTAGCGGTCAGATGCGCCGGTTCCTGAAACACCAGCGATCATGGGTCCCTTCAGATCGAACCATTGCTTGATATAAATAGCGCCGTCCACATGGGCGGAGATCTCGTAGATGAAGTCAGCCTTCGCGTTCATGATCTTGGTGAAGATCGGCGTGAAGTCTTTCGTTTCCCCATCGAAGAACTCTGAGTAGACCGTTTCGAGATGTTTTTCTTTGAAGAATTGTTCCGCAGCCTTCACCATGTCACGGGTCCAGAGGGCGTTTTCCGCCATGATGGCCATGCGCTTAGCGCCTGTCTTTTGAACGGGGAGATCCCATATGAACTGATGAATCGCGTCCGTCAGGTCGCTGGACTGGTGCATGACCCGGAACCAGTACTTGAATTTGTCCTTGTCGGCGGCGTACTTTTCGGCGAGCACCTCAGAAGCCGCTCCTGTGGAAATGAAGGGCACCTTGTAGCGAGCCATCTGGTCCATCACCGCTTGGGCAACACCTGAAGAACAAGTCCCAAAGACCACGTCGCATTTGTCTTGCAGCGCGAATTTCTTGTACGCCGTCGCTCCCACCTGAGGCTTGTACTCGGTATTGGCGGTGATCAGCTCAATCTTCTTGCCCAGGATGCCACCGGCTTCGTTGATCTCGTCCGCGGCCATCTTGGCCGCCTTGAGGAGGCTTTCGCCGGACGGCGTCTTAAACGGGGCCAGCACCCCGATCTTGATGGTGTCGGCGGCCAGGGACGCGCTGGCACACACCACGAATAGCAAGGCCACCGCGGACAGGAAGGCGGCCCAAACGTTTCTTCTCATGGTTTCCTCCTTTGGCGATTCGGATTGTTAAAAAGGCTTTGCACCCAGAGACGAGATTAGAGAACTCTCGATCAGGCCATCCCCAAGTAGGCCTGAACAATGGAAGTCTTTGTTGCCAGTTCCGCACTCAATCCCTCATCGACGACCTTCCCCTCCTCCAAGACGTAGCAGTATCTGCCGTGTTCCAGAGCCAGCGACGCGTTTTGTTCCACCAAGAGTATGGTAACGCCTTCCGAGTTCAGTCGCTGAATCACTTCAAAGATCGAGGCCACCACTAGAGGAGCCAGTCCGAATGAAGGCTCGTCAAGCACCAGTAAGCGGGGGCGCCCCATGATAGCACGCCCGACAGCTACCATTTGTTGTTCTCCGCCGGAGAGCGTACCCGCTGTCTGCTTTTTCCGGCGCGCCAGGGCGGGAAGGTAATCGAAGACCCTTTCTAGATCGCGTCTGATCTCTTGTTGGTCTTTCCTCAGGTATGCGCCCATGAGCAAATTCTGGAGGACCGACATGTCGGGGAAGAGCAACCGCCCCTCAGGACAATGAATGATTCCTCGTTCGACACAGTCTTTCGGCCTGAGTCGACCCAGTTCCTCGCCGGCGAACTGAATGCTTCCCGTGATCGTGACCACCCGGGAGACTGATCGCAGCAGGGTGGTCTTGCCGGCTCCGTTGCTCCCAATCACTGAAACAAAACCGTGTTCCTCCACTCGCAGAGAGACACCGTGTAGAACCGGCGTTCCGTGGTAGAACGCGCGCACGTCGTTCATTTCAAGCCAAGCCAAGTTCGTCACCCCTCGTGCCCAGGTAAGCCTCAACCACCTGCGGATCCCGGACGACCTCGTCCGGCGTGCCTTCGGCGATTTTATGGCCGAAATTCATTACCGCGACCCTCTTGACCAGTTTCATGAGCTCTCTCAGTCGGTGTTCAATAATCACCACACTGAGACCCTGCTCGTTGAGTTCCTGGACCACAGCACAGATTTGACCGATTTCCCGGTGGGAAAGGCCGGAAAACGGTTCATCGAGCAGGAGAATGAGCGGATTGGTAACCATGGCCCGGGCTATGTCCAAGAGCCTCAATTGGCCCTGATTGAGGTTGTCCACGTCGTCATCCAGTTTGCCGGCAAGACCCAATGAGTCCGCGATCGTGAGAATTCTCCGTTCGAGCTCACGGCGATCCCTTGCACTGGCCCTCGCTCGCGGGCAGAAAGACGGGACGAGCAGAGCCTCGAGCACTTTCATGCCGTAAAAGGGTCTCACCAGCTGCCAGGTGCGTGTGAGGCCGTGGTTCACGATCTCATACGGCCTCTTGCCGGTGAGGCGCTCTCCATCGAGGGTCACTGATCCCGCATCCAGACTGATGAATCCTGTTATGCAATTGAAAAAGGTAGTTTTCCCTGCGCCGTTCGGTCCGATGATGCCTACAATCTCACCGGCGTCGACACTAAGACTGAATCCGAAAAGAGCAGTCAGGCCGCCGAATTGTTTCCCCAGATCCTTGATTTCCAGTAGACTCATTCCGCTTTCCTTTGCCCGAGAAACAGGAATGATAGGGACCTGGATTTCCTGATAGCGTTCAGATTTACCAGGCCGTCAGGGGCCAGATATATGAAGAGGATCAGCAGGCCGCTGTATGTAACGATGCGGTATTCCTCGATCACCCGGAGGAAGTCGTTGAGCAGATGCAGGGTGACCGCACCCATGAGCGGGCCGACAATGGTGCCCATGCCACCGATCATGGCCAGCAGAACTACTACAATGGAAATGTGTCCCGAGAGCATCGTGGGGCCGATTTGCATCTGAGTGTGGGCGAACAGCCCGCCGCCAATCCCTCCCAGTAGACCACTTATGGCAAAGGCCTCGATCTTGTAATAGGCAGTGTTGATTCCGGATGACTGGGCTGCGTCTTCATCGGCTCGAATGGCCTTCAGTATGTATCCATGCTTCGATCCGGCATACGCCCTGAGCACCAGGTAGATGAGAGCAGTTATGAACCAGACAAGCAGAAAATCGTATAGCGGATCCCGGGTCAGGCCTGTCAGCCCCGAGATACCTTCCTCGCCGCCCGTGTATTCGTAGAGGAGAAATGTCAGCTTGAATAAAATAGAGGCGAAAGCCAGGGTGACCATCGCAAAGTATGGCCCCTTCAATCGGAGGGTCAGGTACCCGATAAGGAGCCCCGCGAGTCCAGCCGCAAGAGCACCAATGACAATAGAGGCGTACGGTGGCAACCCCATGCGCAGATTGCAGATACCTGAAATATACCCTGCGCCCCCGATGAAGAATGCGAACCCGAAGTTCACTTCGTGCGTGTACCCGGTCAGTATGTCCCAGCTCATGGCAAAAATGGCATATATGGCCGCAAGTATCATCACTTCGATGTAGAAGTAGTTATTCGACAACAGTCCGAACAGGAAGCCCCCCAGGAGGATTGCTAGTCCCACGGGAGATTCATTTCGGAAGAGAGTCCTCACCCGGGCTGCGATTGTCATTGTCATCTCATCTTCTGTCCTAAAATTCCGGACGGCTTTACGACGAGAACCAAAGCGATCACAATGAGCGCAAGCATCTCGCTGAGGTGTTCGCCGATCAGAAACGAGGTGAACACTTCCGCATAGCCCATGAGAAAAGACGCTATCACAGCTCCCATGATAGAGCCCATACCGCCCAGGATGGCTATAGCGAAGGCTTTGATGAGCGGAAAGAGCCACATTTCGGGCACCACCGACGATATGGGCGCAATCAACGCACCAGCGACCGCGGCCATGGTCGCGCTCAGTGAATAGGTAATCAGAAGCGCCCGGTCAGCGTCCACTCCCATCAAAATGGCAGCAGCCGGCTGCTGAGCAACGGCGTCGATGCTTTGCCCCATCTTGGTCTTCTTGAGGAAGAGCCATAGCGACGGCAAAATAATAAACGTGATCGGAAGCAATAGGAGCTGTTGATTGACGACCTTGACGTTCCCGATGGAGGTGTGCCCTTCCACAAAACTGGGAACGGACGTGCCCGACACGCCAAAAAGGAGGGCCATTATTTCGCTGACAAAGAGGGCCAGAGCCAAAGTCATCACCATCACGTATGTGACGGAACTGATGTTCTGTCGGAGGAGGAAGTAATAGATCCACCAAGCAATGATCGCTACCATACCAAGGGCACAGAGCACGGAGAGCAGAAGCCAAGTCGTTGAACCACCATGAAAGATCAGGGAATAGAATATGAAGGTCAGATACGCCCCCAGCATGTAATAGGTGCCATGTGCGAGGTTCAAAATGCCGCCGACACTGAATACAAGCACAAAGCCCACTGCTATGAGCGAATAGAGAGCACCCCGTACAGCTCCCAGAATAAGAATTTCCATATCGTTTCCCTGCCGTTGCCCCGTGCAACCTCTCAGAGGTACCCGTAAGCAGTCCAACCACCATCCACGGTGACTATGGAACCGGTCATGAACGCGGACTCATCACCAGCGAGCAATACCGCCACCGCCAGCAGGTCCGCGACCTCGCCTATCCGTCCCTGAGGTGTTCTCTTTTCTATGGCCCCTAGAGGGAGCGCGCCTCTCTCGATAAGATCCTCGACCAATTCCGTCCGTACGTAGCCCGGTGCGATGGCGTTCACGCGGATGTTCTTGCTC
Source organism: Desulfomonilaceae bacterium (assembly GCA_052144015.1). Lineage (GTDB taxonomy): Bacteria > Desulfobacterota > Desulfomonilia > Desulfomonilales > Desulfomonilaceae > DATJPW01. The sequence goes on along the minus strand of JBKQRG010000409.1, from coordinate 10,581 downwards.
GCCCACTCACACGCGAGCAGCTTGGTCAGCATGTTGGCGCCTGCCTTACTCGTGCAGTAGGCTGCCCGCATGGGGGCCGCCACCAGGCCATACGCGGACGAAAGGTTGATGATAGACCCGCCGGTTCCCTGGGCAATCATCTGTCTCGCGGCTGACTGACATCCGTAGAAAACTCCAAAGAGGTCAGTTTCCAGGGCCCTCTGCCAGTCCTCCGGCTTGAGATCTTCCGAGGGGTGCACCATGGAAATGCCCGCGTTGTTCACCATGATGTCCAGCCGACCGTACTCCCGTACGGTCTCTTGAACCACCGCTTCCACGCTCTCCGGACGTCTCACGTCCAGTGACAGGGCGAGGGCACGGCCGTCGCCATCCCGGATCTGCCCCGCAATTGAAGCGAGCAGATCTGTAGACCGGCTGGCCAGGACGACCGCAGCCCCTTCTTCGGCGAAGCGGATAGCTATACCCTTTCCGATGCCCTTGCTGGCTCCGGTGATGATCGCTACTTTGTCTCTGAGTTTCATCCGCCCCTCTCTTAGATTTCCGTCGGGTCGATCCTACGAGGGATGCTCCCGAGCTGAAGGCACCGTCACGGCAGAAGTGAGCAGCTCAGTCAACTGATTGATCTCCTCCATCCTGTCAGTGTCGGTGGATTCGCCTAGGATGAGCCAACGCAAGGCCATGTGGCTAAACGCGCCCAGAAGCACATTCCTGAAAACCCTTGCGTTGACTGCTGACTGGAAAACTCCCGCGGTTTTTCCTTCTTCAATGACATCCTCGATCAGGCTGAAGTACTTGCGGAATCCTTCGAACGCCTTCGACCCGTAAAAACGTTCGTTGAGTTGAAGCTGCAGGAGAAAGACCTTCAGAAAGTGGCGTTCGGTGAGGAAACTTGCAAAATGGTACTTGATCAGTCTGTGAAGCTTGCTGACAGAATTCCTCATTTCAAATGTGTCGGCAAATTCTCTCAAGTAGGTGTCGAAACGTTTCACCGCTATTGAGAAAAGGATGTCTTCTTTGTTTTCGAAGTACTCGTAAATGGTTCCGTCCGCGATGCCGACCAGCTTGGCGATTTCCGAGATCGTGGCCCCGGAGAAGTCCTTTTCCGCGAAAACCATCTCCGCCGCGTTAATGATCGCTTCCATGCGGTTGACCTGTGCGGTTCCTTCCGGTTCCTTCGCCACGATCATGGAATCCACCAGGCGCATTACGTCGTCGAAATCGCCTTCGCTGTTTTCGATCTCTCGGCTGGCGAGGGAGGCAATGGTTTCCATATCAAGAGTGCCCAGGATCACATCCCGCATAAGCCTCACTTGGACATCGGACCGAAACTTACCTTCCCGGACACCCTGCTCGAGTATGGAATAGAGAATCCCCGCGTACTTCCGGACCAACGAATAAGCAGGAGTATCGTAAAAAGCCTTGGACGAGCGGCACTCCAGGAGCAACAGTCGTGCATACCCTCTGTGGGAGTCATTGTACCTCAGGTGAAACCAGATCATTTTTCTCAGTTGGCTCTGCACATCCTCGATGCCGCTGAGCTGCTCCACGAGCAATGCCAGAACCTCGTTCATCCTTTCCGCCGGTACAGTGAAGAGCAGATCCTGCTTCCCTTTGAAGTACTGATAAATGACTGAATCGGCCACACCGGCCTTGCTAGCTATCTCCGAAATGGATGACCTGGCTAGCCCTTTTGCCGACATAACTTCCTCAGCCGCGGACAGAATACGCCGCTTGGTCCGAGTCGCCTGGCCGTCGCCCTGGCTGTGAGGATGGTCGCTTGTATGGCCGCTCACTGACTGCATGCCCGCTCCCAGTCTACTGTCCGTAAATCTTACGAAGCTCGGACTTCAGAATCTTGCCTGTGCCGCCTTTTGGCAGCTCTCCAACTATTTCTGCTTCTCTTAGCGTCTTGAAGTGAGCCATTCGTTCCCTTGTAAAGTTTACGATGTCCTGCGCAGTCAGCTTCGAGCCTGGTTGAAGCACCACAATTGCCTTCGGGATCTCACCCCATTTCGGATCTTGCTTGGCTATAACAGCGCACTCGAGGATCTCCGGATTAGAATAAAGGACCTGTTCTATCTCCAGCGAGGAGATGTTTTCACCCCCACTGATGATGATGTCCTTTATACGGTCTCGGATGTACAAAGATCCGTCAGATCCCATCGAAACGAGGTCGCCGGAGTGATACCAGCCGTCTTTGAGCGCCTTTTCGGTATCCTGGGGCTTGTTCAGATAGCCCTTCATGACCATGTCGCCCCTGACCAACAGTTCGCCCACGGCCTTCCCGTCCCAGGGCAGCACACCGCCATTGGCATCCACCACCTTGTATTCCACGCCCACCATCGGAAAACCCCACGTTTCATGTGAGCGGCGTCGAAAGATCTGGCGGTCGAGATCGGGTGGCAGTTCAGGCAACGCTATGAGAGGGCACGTCTCGCTCATGCCGAATCCGCCGTGGACCACACAACTGAAAAACTCCTCCACTCGTGCACACATGCCCGTAGGGGGCGGAGCTCCGCCGATTAGAATCTCCTTCACGCTGGATACATCGTAGGCGGAAAACCCCGGATACTCCAAGAGCGCAGTCACCATGGTGGGCACAATGAAAAACCTCGTAACCTTCTCTTTCTGGATGATATCGAGGACTCCTTCGGGATCGAATATCTTCATCATCACGTGAGTGCCGCCCTTGGTGGTGACGTAGTGGGGTGTGCCCCATCCGTTCACGTGAAACAGAGGGATCAAGTGCAGTTGAACGTCCGTCTCTGCAATGGGCATGGTGGCCATGGCGCACAGCGCGTGCAAATACAAATTACGGTGAGTCAGCATCACGCCCTTGGGCGGCCCCGTGGTGCCGCTTGTGTAAAAGAGTTCCGCCATATCGTCTTCGTGGAACCGGAAGTCGGAAGAGGTGCACACGGGTTCGGGAGAAGCGCCCTCAAGGAGATCCTCGTACTGGCCGGTGATCCAGCTCGGCGGGTTATCCATCACATCGAGAAGATAGAAGCCTTTGACCGCCGGAATCCTTGAAACGATTGGCTCGATCTTGCCAAGCAACTCAGGGTCGAGGAAGAGAAACTTCGGCTCTGAGTCATTGCAAATATACTCGAAGTCCTGGGCAATCAGCCTGATATTCAGAGGCAGGAGGACGGCGCCCATCCTGGGGATGCCGTAGTAGCATTCCAGGAGTTGATGTGAATTGTAGCCCAGAAACGCAACCCGGTCTCCCGGCTGAATCCCTAACCGTACCAGGGCATTAGCAAGCCGGTTCACCCGTTCCCCAAGCTTGGAGTAGGTCCATCGCCGACCTTGGCAAACCACCGCGGTCTTGGACCCGAAAAGGGTTATCGCTCTGTCGAGAAACCGAACCGGCGTGAGAGCGATGTTCATGGTAATGCACTCCTTCCTCAGCAGGGAATCACGCTTTGCCGTACCTAAGCCAGCCTGTTCCAGCCTTCCTGCCCAAGTGCTCTGCATAGACTTTTTGCTTCAAATTCGGACGCGGCTTGAATCGTTCGCCATACCCCTGGTACAGTATCTCCTGGACCTGCAGGACGAGATCATTCCCGGCCAAGTCCATTAGGGTGTAGGGACCTATGGGATGTCCTAGGCCGAGCTTGCAGGCGATATCACAATCATCGACAGAGACCACTTCTTCTTCGACCAAGCGGCAGGCTTCTATCAGCATTGCATGAAGAATCCGATTCACTGCGAAGCCAGGCACGTCCTTAACCCGAATGGGAGTCTTGCCGATCTTACGGCAGATCTCGAGGGCCTCAGTTGCTGTCAGTTCGCTTGTCTCGAGTCCCACGATGACTTCCACCAGCTGCATCACAGACACTGGTGCAAAGAAATGCGTTCCGAGAAAACGGGGGCGTCGCCCAGGTTTCAGGGTGGAAGCAAGCTGCGTGATCGGGATACTGGAGGTATTGGTGAACAGCAGGCATTCGGACGCACACACTTTGTCCAAGTTCTTGAACACCTCCCTCTTGACCGAGAAGTCCTCAAACACGGCTTCTACCACCACCTCAGTTTCCTCAAAAGGATCCCAAGCGTCGGCGGGGATGATTCGAGCCAGGGTGGCTTCCTTGTTCTGTTGTTCGAATCGCCCCTTCGCTATGGCCCTATCCAGAACGGTACTTAGCCGAGCTATCCCTCTTTCGGCCAGTTCTAAGGAAGCATCCTTCAACGCCACTCGGCTGCCTGACATCGCGAAGCAGAGCGCGATCTCAGAGCCCATCAGGCCAGCCCCAACAACTCCTGCTTTTTCAAGATCACTCATTGGAGACCTCGCTCCCCGTGGACGTGCGGCCCGTCTGCAAAGCTTAATCTAAGTTTAATTTCCGTAAAACCGTCTAAGCCTCGAATGAAGTTCCAATGGCAAAAGTCGCCGTGAACTCTCCATTGCCCACATCTACGAAACCTTCAGCACACACGCGTCCCCCTGAGCCAACCCGCCACAGATCGCGGCCAACGCATAGCCGCCTCCAAGACGCCTCAATTCGTACATGAGATTCATGATGAGTCTGGCACCGCTCGCGGTGTTCGGATGGCCCGTGGCTATAGCACTCCCGTTCACGTTGGTCTTGGCACGTATGGCCTCGGCTTTGACCTTATCGTTTCCGGCCAAAAGTAGTGTCGAGACCAGAGGCACTGCAGCAAACGCTTCGTTAATCTCTATGATCTTGATGTCATCCAGCGTCAGATCGGCTAGCCCCAAAACCTTTTTAATGGCTGTGGCCGGAGCCTCCGGAAGCCGGTTCGGCTGGATCGCGATGGAACACATTGCCACGATTTCGGCCAGCGGTTCCAGCCCAAGATCCTTAGCCTTTGTCCTGGTCATGAACAGCAGAGCCGCGGCGCCGTCATTCAATCCCGGCGCGTTGCCGGCAGTTACGCCTTTGCACCCGTAGATCCCAGGAAGCGCTGCCAATTTCTCCAGGCTCACATCGCGCCGGAACTGCTCATCGATGTTCAGAAGTTTGGGTTCCCCACCTTTCTGCGGTATCTCAAGAGTCATTATTTCGTCAATAAATTTCCCTTCATTCCACGCCCGACCGTAATTCTCATGGCTTCTCAATGCCCAGGCATCCTGTTCTTCCCGGAAAATTCCGTGCTCCGCGGCCACGTTGTCACTGTCCACCGAAACGGGATTGAAGTCCTTGTATCCCAGAGCAAAGAGTGGGTCTTCCATAGCCACGTTTCCCATGCGAAATCCTTTCCAGCGAACGCCCCGAACAATGAGCGGCTCCTGGCTGAACGAAGTCGCCCCACCGGCAATGGCGCCTTGAATCTCCCCCGCGACCATAGCCCGACATCCGTAGTGAACCGCGGACATTGCCGATACACAGGCTTTGTCGAGAGAAACAGAAGGTGTCTCAGCCGGCAATCCGGCCCTGAGTAACGTTTGGCGAGCAGCCACCGGCGTATAGACATCTTTGCACACAGACGTGTCTCCCACCCCCCAGAAGACCTCGTCAACCTGGTCTCCGGGAACGCCAGCCCGCCTCAGTACATCTCTGATAGGCAGCGCGCCCAATTCGTAGTAATCAAATTCTTTGAGAGACCCGCAATAGCGCCCGAATGGTGTTCGGGCTGCCTGAACGATCACAATGTCAGTATACACGACGAATCCTCCTCGGCCGGCAGGAGCCAAACTCAGGAGAACGGCCCAGGACGTGAGCGAGCAACGAAAGCCCGAATGGGTCTCCGTTGCTTCCGCGGGAGCCGCTCTGAGGCATGCGCGGAAGGGGATTTCATGCGTTATCACGCACCCTACCAGGGAATCCCGTGTCGGACGTACTCCGCTCGCCGTGCAGCGTTCGTTGGCAGGGCTTCGTGCCGCTGCAAGGCTGATAATGAGGAACAGATTCCCGCGCGGCCAAGGCGGGGGCTACGTTCCAGGTTGTATTTTCCACGCGCGACACATGTAGCAGAGTGGCAGAATCAATGTCAAGAAGAAAAAGCAAAATGAGGCTACTTTTGATCTGGCGCTGGTAGTGGAGAACCAAAAGCACCAATTATTAGTAGAACAAGCAGGTTAAAGGTTCCGAAGCTCATTCTGGTAACCGCCTTCCGCCTGGGCCCTGCTCCTGCCCGGCATCATCGACGAGAAGCGTGGCGGTGACGGGAGTGCGTTTCGTCCCGGGAATTCGGGTACACCATACGTAATTATTGACGCGGAGAGTTGACCGATGTGTGAGAGGGCTATGGGGCAAGTTGCACGAGTGGTCGTTCCCTGCTATCCGCATCACATCACACAGAGAGGGAATCGGAGACAGCAGACCTCCTTTTGCGGGGAGAACTATCGAGCGTACATCGATTTGATGTCTGAGTGGTGCTCAAAGCACGGGGTGGATATCTGGGCCTATTGCCTCATGCCGAATCACGTGCATCTCATCGCTGTGCCTCAGTCGATCGAAGGATTGGCACGCGCCATCGGGGAGGCTCATCGCCGGTACACCCGCCGGGTCAACTTCCTCCAAGGTTGGCGGGGGCTCTTCGCATCCTATGTCCTGGACGAGGCGAATCTTATCACTGCGGCGCGCTACGTGGAGCTGAACCCCGTTCGGGCTCGCCTGGTAAGAGTTCCCGGCGAATACCTTTGGAGCAGTGCCGCGGCTCATATCGCGGGTCAAAACGATGATCTCGTGAAGGTAGCGCCGTTGCTTGGCATGGTGGGGGGCTGGAGCGCATTTTTAGCAGAAGAAACAGCAACGGAACACGTTGAGCTGCTGCGGTTACACGAGAGAACCGGCAGACCACTCGGTAGCGACGAGTTCATTGGTCACCCGGAGAAGACGATTGGCCGAAGGCTGAGGAGAAAAAGGCCTGGGCCAAAGAGGACAATCGAAGGCAATTAAGTATGGTGTACCCGAACTAAGCGCCTGATCAAGGTTGGAGCGAAAGTTGCGTATCATGGTCGGAGCTGGTATGTTCATGTGGCTTCAGCCTTCCCCTTGTCCCGATACTACCAATCTGTTTTCGGGTGAGGACGACAAGCGACAAGGACATATTGATTGACTGAGGAGCATACGGTGAGGTACGCTTAAAAAAGGGAAAAATCAGGCTTTGTCAACAACATGAAGACGGTTTCCCTGCGTCAGGTCGTGCGGGACTCCACGCGCAGACCTTTTTGGGGTCACCGGAGCTATTTTGCGATCCCTTAGGGAGCCAAAAGGCTCAAAATGGCGAGACCGCCGCATAATTCCGGTTAATCTAGAGCTCGAGTGGATGTCATGCTGATGGAAAAAAAGAAGGTGTCCATAGTCCGATACGAAAAACCGTTGGAATCCGTTCGCCGTGCGGCAGATCTGTGCAACGGACTGGAAAATCTGCGACCCAATTCCAAAGTGTTTATCAAGCCGAACGTCGTTTTCTGGACTAGAAAAATAGCTTTTCCCAAATGGGGTGTAATAACCACATCCCGTGTGGTTCACGACATGGTGCTTTTGCTGAAAGAAAGAGGTGTCGACGACATCACGATAGGAGAAGGCACTGTATTATACGATCCCAAAGACAAGGAAACAGCGGCACACTCGCATGAAACACTCGGGTACAATATTCTGAACAAGCGTTATGGGGTGAAGGTTGTCGATGTGTTTACCAGGCCATTTGAAAAAGTGGACCTTGGCGATGGGGTGGAGCTGAACTTCAATGCCGACATTCTGCACAGCGATTTTGTAGTCAATGTGCCGGTGCTCAAGACTCATACGCAGTGCGTCGTGACCCTGGGCGTCAAGAACCTGAAAGGGACAATAGACGTCAATTCCAGGAAGAAATGCCATTCAGCTGATCGGGAGAAGAATCTGCCATTCTGGGTTTCAAAACTTTCGGACAAGCTCCCCGGTGGGTTCACGCTCTTGGACGGGATCTACACTAACGAAAGAGGTCCGTCATTCGACGGCAAAATCAGAAGAAGCAATATTCTGGTTGGCTCTGCAGATACGCTGTCCGCGGATAAAGTGGGCGCAAAAATCCTGGGATACGATCTCTCGGAAGTTCCTTATTTAGCCCGTGTCGCGACTGAAAGAGGTCGGCCACTGGACTTGTCGGATGTCGAAGTCATCGGTGAGAGCATTCAGGATGTTGGGATGAAACTTCAGTACTCTTTTGCCTATAATGAAGAGGGCACTCTTCCCGTACCAATGGACAAAATGGGAATAAAGGGTCTCGCTTATCCCAAATATGACCTTACTATTTGCACTTACTGCTCGGGATTGACCGGAGTAATTATAGCCGCCATTGCAATGGCCTGGAAAGGTGAGCCGTGGGACAACGTCGAGGTATTGACCGGCAAGCTAATGAAACCCACCCCCGGCAGGAAGACCATACTGGTAGGCAAGTGCCTTTACGAGGCAAATAAGAAACATCCGGATATCGACAAGATGTGGGTAATTAAAACCTGCCCGCCATCTCCCGAGGCTGTTGTGAACGCGCTTCACGAGACGGGAGTTAAGATCGATCCTCAAATCCTCATGAACGCCGACATGGCTCCCGGCTTCTTCATGAGAAAATATGAAGGCAAGCCTGAATTCGACGAATCGTTCTTTAGGGTGGAGTAGCAGGCTGATTGGTTGCATTCTGTCCTGATATCTAAAAATTCGCTCAGCTGTCTCGGATTTCGGGTCCAGTGAGGGGTCACCTTTACAAATAATTCCAGATAAATATCACGATCATCATTGTTATTTGCCATTGCTGTCCAATGTTGTGACAGCCCGGGTGAATCTAGGCGAAGCAAACCATTGCCAGATATTCTGTGATTAAGTTAGTATGGGGTAGAACGTGGGCCGAAATGGAAGGCAGAATGAAGCCGAGTCGTTTTGAGGTGGAGGAGAGAATCAGATTGCTTGAGGGGGCCAGTCTTTAAGCTGCCTGAGAGGCAGAGGATCGCCTAATTCAGCCACCGGAAGGGAATTACGGAGCAGACCTACTATCACTGGAGAAACGGTTATGGAGGGATGGAGGGTATTTTGCCTGCGCTTCGGGGTGAATCTGGGCGTGAATCGACTGAATTTCTCCCGTGCACTCGTCAGGAATCAGGTAATATCTAGATCAATTCACAATATTACGACACCGACACCTGCCATGCTTGTATAGGCGAAATCATGTGAAAATCCCAGGGCCCCCAAAGGGCCCCTTTTTGGCATTAATGCGTGTATTTTGGGTCACGAAGCGACCGGAATCAGCCATGATATCACGTAACCCATTGACATCATTAAGTGGGCCGCCCGCCTGTCACGCCGGAGGTCGCGAGTTCGAGTCTCGTCGCTCCCACCCCTCAACAGACTGATATTACAGGGAAAGCTAGGAGGGCCGCTGCTTCCCTGCTTGACCGTCATATTATTCATTTTTGGACCCATATCTTCGTCTCTCCGTGGTCGAAGTCCAACTGTCTCCCTCTTCAACAGGAAAAGGCACTATACCTCTAACTTAACAAGTGGTACATATTCCGGGGGCAGGTCACAAGACACTACGCCTCTAGCTTAACAAGTGGTACACGTTCCCGGGACAGCTCACCCGTCGTCAGATATCTATTGATGGTAGCGAGAACAACGCTGAAGGCGCGCTGAAACGGCAAGGCCGCTGCATAATTTTAATTCAGACACTGGAAACCGAGTCTATGGACGACAAAAGGGACAGTACTCATCTTTTCACTGGTCTAGCTGACGTCTATCAAGAGTTCCGACCATCGTATCCCGAAGAGTTGCTTGCGGAGTTGAAGGCATACGTTGAAGAGTATCAGAATTCACTCTGGCCCAAGCACCCGATGGTCTACGACATTGGTGCAGGAACAGGAATCCTGACTCGTCAGCTCCGGTCGATACTGGGAGGACAATTTGGCATAATGGGGGTCGAGCCAAACCAAGACATGCGGGAGGAGGCACGAAAAAATACCGCTACGGAGTTAAACATTGATTACATCTATGGAGTGGCTGAGCGTCTCCCCATCTTGGATGGCACAGCTTCAGTAATAGTGGTCGCCCAAGCGATTCATTGGTTTGACCGTGCTCAGTTTTACCGTGAGGTTCGCCGAGTTTTGCACGTCGATGGCGTCTTGGCGATTATGCATAATGATCGCGCTTGGGACATCAGCGCCCTGGACGATGCCTATGAGCAATTCTTGGAAGCTACTTCTCCGGGCTATAGTCGCCACTTCAGAGACTTCCCCTTTTTGGATGAGCTAACAGCCGCGGAAGGTTTCAGTGAAGTGACATCGCGCAGTGTGGAGTGGCACCGCGAGATAACTGTAGATCAGTTTCTTGGCATGAGCCTCTCCATAACGAAGGTTCAAACAGCCATCGACAGTCTGGGCACTGAAGAGGTAGTCAACGGCCTCAAGAACCTCGTGGTTCCTTTCTTGACAACCTCCGGGCATGTCCGTGTCCACTACCATTCAAGGCTTTTTCTCGCTCGCCATTAGCCGCCAGACTGCCTCACAATCCTGTTGAGATGGTTCCACTGTACTACTTGGCGCTCTCATCTCTAACGGATCTTTGAGAGGCGGGAGGGGTTAAGCTTTGGCGAAGATTGGGGAAAGCGGCATGCGTAAGTAGACTTTGTCGGCATGTAATTATGTAT
>JBKQRG010000408.1:0-42142 GCA_052144015.1 Desulfomonilaceae bacterium | reverse complement strand
GGCCCGCCTGGTGAGAGTTCCCGGCAAATACCTTTGGAGCAGTGCCGCGGCCCATATAGCGGGTCAAAACGATGATCTCGTGAAGGTAGCGCCGCTGCTTGGCATGGTGGAGGACTGGAGCGCATTTTTAGCAGAAGAAACAGCAACGGAACACGTTGAGCTGTTGCGGTTACACGAGAGAACCGGCAGACCGCTCGGCAGCGACGAGTTCATTGGTCACCTGGAGAAGACGATTGGCCGGAGGCTGAGGAGAAAGAGGCCTGGGCCAAAGAGGACGATCGAAGGCAATTGAACATGGTGTACCCGGAACTCCAAGAAACTCCGCCGATCGCTGCCTTCTTTTCCTCCATACTGGTCCACCTTTCCGTAGTCGGCTCCTCTTGAAGTTGGGTGACGCAGGTTTGTTTTAAACACGCTTCTTCATTCGCTCAACACCCCTCTGAGAAAAATATCCGTGGCAGTTGACAGGTTATCCTCCTCTCGGAATCGGGCCGGATCTTTCATTACTCGGAAGACAAAAGCGTGGATCGTTCCGTCAAGCGCCGGGCCATGTGATAGGGGTCGAGGCCCCGGAACACATGCTCTTTGATGCCCTTCTCAAAGACTGAAGCCAATTTCTCGATTCCTTCATGGTGAAGCCTAAGAAGGTCTCGGTCCAAACCGGCTCTTATGTTGAAGCTCGCTCCTCTGGTTTCGGCAAAATACAGGCGCACCTGGGGTAGGTTAGCGTGAAATAGTTCCCGATAGACGGTGATGTATCTCTTGATGGCTCGAAGAGGATTCCGTTCCTCTTCGAGAGCCTGGTCAAGAGTATGGTGCCAGTTTTCTGCCATCTGCATGATAAGGGTTTTGTACAAGTCCTTCTTATTAGTGAAAAATTTATATAATGTTCCGATCCCAAACTCTGCTTCTCCTGCGATCTCGTGCATGGAGACGTTGTGATACCCCTTTTCCGAGAAGAGTCTTAGCGCGACCTGGAGTATCTCTCCCCTGTGCCCCAGATTTTCTTGCTCTCGACGAGAAAGGTTTTCGAGTTTCGTGTTGACCTCGCCAAGCAGTGAAGGACTCATTCGCTTCTCCTTCTGACGGTGCATTCAGAAGCTGACGCCAATACCTTTTGGAGTGGCAGTCAAGAGGAAATTCATGGTTCACCAAAAAATCCGCCGCTGGTTATGGGGACTGAGCAGGTCTCTATTTTTGGGTTGAGATCATAGGAATTCGGGCAGCTCGGCGGCCAGACGATAAATCACAAGGGCATCGTGAGCGAGGATGTCTGCAAATGCCTCTATAGATTTATATTCATAAATATCCGTGTGTCGGTATGGGTAATCTTCCCCCAGGTACGACAAAGCAAGATGCGCAAGCGTCATACGGATGCGCATTCAAATGATGAACGCAGGAGCGTTGCATGCCTCGCCCATACAACGGGTGCCCAATCTACGTTGTTTGAAAGTAACTCCCTATTAGGCCCATCAATAGCGTGCGGACCGTATTAACCGCTTCTTCTTCCAAATATACGGTAAATTACAACGTAAAACAGCGGAATAAAGAAGATCGCCAGGGATGTGGCGGTGATCATCCCGCCAAGAACACAGGTGCCGATGGCCTTTTGCGCTCCAGCACCTGCGCCGGTGGCCAGAGCCAGAGGCAGGACGCCGCAGCCGAAGGCCAGCGATGTCATGACGATCGGGCGAAATCGTAATTTCGCCCCTTCCAGAGTCGCTTCCAGCAACCCCATCCCTTGTTCCAGTTTGGCCTTGGCAAATACGACGATCAGGATAGCATTCTTGGTGGTCAGCCCCAAGGTAGTAAGAAACCCGAGCTGGAAATAGACATCATTGGGCAGTCCTCGAAAGGACGTGGCAAGCACCCCGCCGATGACGCCAAGGGGAAACGCGAGCATGATCGAGATAGGCAGGGTCCAACTCTCGTAAAGAGCCGCCAGCACCAGAAAGATCACCAGCACGGAAAATGCGTACAGCGGGGCAGCTTGAGAGCCGGCCAACCGCTCCTGGAAAGACATGCCCGTCCAATCAAAGCCGATCTCCCGAGGCAATTTCCGGGCCATCTCTTCCATTGCCCGCATCGCCTCACCGGAACTCCTACCCGGTCCGGGCTCACCCCACAGGTTTATGGATGGAAAGGCGTTGTACCGCTCCAACTGCGGAGCACCGTAAGACCAGTGTCCGGATGCAAAAGAAGAAAAGGGAACCATCTTGCCCGACGTGTTGCGCACATAGAGTTTTTCCAGGTCCTTGGGCAACATGCGGTAAGGAGCATCCGCCTCGACATACACCCGCTTCACTCGTCCGCCTTGAATGAAGTTGTTGACATAATAGCTGCCGAACTCCGTGGATATGGTGTTGTGAATGGCTGTAATTGGAAGGCCCAGTGAGCCTGCCTTCTCCCAATCCACGCCGACCCGGTATTCGGGCACGTCTTCGAGCCCGTTGGGCCGAACCCTTATCAATCTAGGGTCCTTCATAGCCATTCCCAGGAGTTGGTCCCGGGCCGACATCAGGGCGGCGTGACCCACGCCGCCGAGGTCCTGCAACTGAAAATCAAAACCCTTGGAGCGGCCCATTTCGCTGACAGCCGGCGGCGGAAAAACGAACACCATGGCGTTGCGGATTTCTGAAAAAGCTCTCATCGCCTTTCCGACCACTGCCTCGGCCTTCAAATCCGGACGGTCGCGAAGTTTCCAGTCCTTAAGCTTGACAAATGCCAAACCCACGTTCTGACCCTGAATGCTAAAGCTCCGACCCTGAACCGTCAGTATCGATTCAACCGCATCTTTTTGCGCAACCAGAAAATGGTCCTTGACCGTGTCCAGGACCTCCTGGGTCTGCTCCAGAGTCGAATTCGCCGGAAGAATTACCTGGGCATAGAGGACCCCCTGGTCCTCATCAGGCAAATAAGCAGTCGGCATGCGCTGAAATAGGAATCCCATGGCCACCGCGATCACTATAAACACAGCCAGGTAACGCACTTTTCTGGAAAAGGAATTTTCAACCAGCCTTAAGTAAAGGTCTCTGCCTCGGTAGAAGGAGCGATTAAACCATCTGAAGAATGGACGCAGAAAAAAGATGGCCTCTTCCGACGGTTCATGCCCTTTCGCTATCGGTGTGAGAAGCGATGCGCAGAGAACCGGCGTCAGGACCAAGGCCACAACCACCGAAAGGAGCATCGAGGCGACGATGGTCACGGAAAACTGACGATAGATCACCCCGGTAGAGCCGGTAAAGAACGCCATGGGGCCGAACACCGCGGACAGCACCAATCCGATTCCGATCAGGGCACTGGTAATTTCGTCCATGGATTTGGCGGTGGCCTCTCTGGGCGAGAGCCCCTCGTCACGCATGATCCGTTCCACGTTCTCTATCACCACAATGGCATCGTCCACCAGAAGGCCGATGGCCAGCACCATGGCGAACATGGTCAGCATGTTGATGGAGAAGCCGAAAAGCCCCAAAACAGCGAAAGTCCCCAGGAGCACCACAGGCACCGCGATCGTTGGGATCAGGGTGGCCCGGATGTTTCCCAGGAAAAGATACATGACCAGGAAGACCAGCAGGATTGCCTCAAAAAGGGTCTTGACCACCTCTTCGATGGCCACTTTGACAAAGGGTGTAGTGTCGTAAGGGTAAACGACCTTCATGCCCGGCGGGAAGTACCGACTCATATCATCCAGTTTCGCCTTTACCGCCTCAGCCGTGTCAAGCGCATTCGCTCCGGGAACCTGTCGAACGGCCAATCCTGCCGCTGGTTTGCCGTTAAAAAAATTCAGCACATCATAAAACTCCGCGCCCAGTTCCGTCCGTCCCACATCCTTCATCCGCACGATGGACCCGTCCCGGTTCACACGCATGGGGATGGCGGCAAACTCCTCATGAGTCTTAAGGAGGTTTTGCACAATGACTGAGACGTTCAAACGTTGGCCTTCCACGGCCGGCGCCCCGCCGAACTGGCCTGCTGAGACCTCCACGTTGTAGTCCTGAAGTGCCTTGATGACATCGTCGACGGTCAACTGATAATCGGTCAGCTTGTCGGGATTCAGCCAGACGCGCATGGCATACTGGGACCCAAAGACCTGAACCTCGCCCACCCCAGGCACGCGACCCAACACCTTGAAGAGGACCGACTGGGCATAGTCTCTCAGGTCATTTCCATCCATGCTCCCATCTTCAGAGATCAGGCTTACGATCAGCAACCAGTTCCTGGTGGATTTGCTGACGGAGACGCCCTGCTGCTGCACCACGGCCGGCAGGCTCGCCATGGCGAGTTGGAGCTTGTTCTGGACTTGAGCCCAGGCTAGGTCCGGATCGGTTCCCGGAGCAAAGGTCAACTCGATGCGGGAGTTGCCTGCCGAATTGCTGGTGCCGGAAAAGTACAGCATGTTGTCCAAGCCGGTCATCTGCTGCTCGATGATCTGCGTCACAGTGTTCTCGACCGTCTCGGCTGAGGCCCCCGGATACGTAGAGTCGATGGCAATTGAGGGCGGAGCAATAGGAGGATACTGTGATATGGGCAACTTAAAGATTGCCAATCCTCCCCCAACCATCATAATGATGGCGATTACCCATGCAAAGACCGGGCGGTCCAGAAAGAATCGCGACAACATCAAGCGCCTCCGTTAATTCGATTTTCCCGCCGACCGGCTAGAATTCTCAGGTTCCGTCTCAGCTTTCCGAGCGGAATCAAAAGGTGTAACCCTCACGGAGACGCCAGGTCGAACTTTTTGCACGCCCTCGACGACGACACGGTCTCCGAGTGCAAGACCTGACGAGACGAGCCACTTGTCACCGATGGCGCGATCGAGAGTGAGCCTCCGCTGTTGAATCTTTCCTTCCGCGTCTACGACCAATGTGACGGGGTTACCCTTTGGATCGCGCGAGACCGCCTGCTGCGGAATGAGGATGGCCTGCTCATTTGTGCCTTCTATCACGACCGCACGGACAAACATCCCAGGCAGGAGATCCCCTTCCGGATTTGGAAAGACAGCTCGCAGGACGACCGAACCGGTGGTAGGATCAACCGTGATGTCGCGAAACTGAAGGCTCCCTTTCGATGGATATTCTCTGCCATTTTCCAGGATGGCTTTGACGGTGTCCTGGTTCGTCCCATGTTGATGAAGGCGATTGTCCTCCAGGCGGCTCTTCAATTGCAGTAGATCAGAGGTGGATTGGGGCACATCCACGTATATGGGGTCCAGTTGTTGAATCGTTGCCAGAGGCAGGGCCTGATACGCCGTTACGAGAGCGCCATCCGTCACGTTGGACTTGCCGATGCGGCCGGAGATGGGTGCGGTGACGCGGGTGTATCCCAGATTGATGCGAGCTGTCTCAACCGCCGCCTTGCAATACTCAATATCAGCCTCAGCCTGTTTCAGAGCAGCATCCCTATCGTCAAAGTCCTGTTGGCTGACCACTTTTTCGGCGAGTAATTCCTTGTATCGTTCGAACTTCAACCGAGTCACTATCAGATTAGCCTCTGCTTTGGCAAGATTAGCTTTCGCACTATCGAGCGTTGCCTGAAAGGGAGCTGGATCGATCTGATAAAGCACATGCTCCGCCTTGACATCGGAACCTTCAGTGAAGAGGCGTTTCTGAATGATGCCGTTGACCTGGGGTCGGATTTCGGACACGAGGTAGGGGGACGTCCGACCAGGTAATTCAGTCGTCAACACGAGTTCCTGCGGCTGGACCGTCATCGTGGCCACTTCCGGAACAGTCGATTGCAGGGATTTCTGCCCGCGATCACACCCGGCCAGCAAGAGACTGCTAAACAGAGCCGTCAAGACCGTACTCCATTTAACTAATTTACAAGCGGTCTTATGGTATTGCATCAGAGACCTCGCAAATATCGATTGTGAGCGCATTGAGGACACAAAACCTCAACGTTTCTCATACGCACCTCCCATGTCGGAAGCGGCGTACGAACAATCCGAAAAGACCGGGAAAATCCTTTTGAGATTGTCTACGATGACACAGCGGATTGCATCCTGATTTTCAGGCCCGTAATCTTCCCATTTCAGAGTGCGCTTGATCGCACTGGGCGAGATATTGAATATCTGAATTTCTCCCATAATCGTAAAAACTCGGAGTTTGACTTGTTGATCGTCCGGTCCCTGACCCATGATATGTGCCGCCAAACCAAAAAGAGCCTCGTTCAAAGGTTTCATGAAACCTTCAAACAGAATGCCGAAAGCTTCAGTAGGACACAGTTGCTCACGGACGATAATACTGAGCCATTTTTCGGTCTGAGCACGACCGATGAAACGACTAATGAGAAATTCCAGCAAGTCACACAGGAGATGGAAGCTCTCTTCCTTTGAAAGCGCTTCTGTCTTGAGGGCCTCTTGGACTCTGGCAAGTCGAGGTCCAAGGAGTCTTTCTACTTCTTCAACGATGTGGCCCGCAACAGCCAGATAGAGCCCTTCTTTGCTTCCAAAATAGTACTTTATAGAAGAGAGGTTAACCTGAGCCTGTTCTACCAGCATGCGTGTGCCTGTCCCGTCAAAGCTGTACTTGCCGAACAAGTCGAGGCCTGCCTCGATAAGTCGCTTTCTCGGTTCGTCCACGGTTATCCGTTTTGGTGTGCGGTTTCGCATCACGAGAGAAGACATTGAGCCACCTCCAGACTACACCGCGACTGCGGCAAGTATTTGTCCGGCCGACGAGGCCGGCGACCAAATTCATTCGCACTCCACTGAAAAATAGGGAAATAGCGCTTGCACCGGACGATGCCACGAAGCTAGCATTCAAGGCTAGCACTACAGTCCAGCAGAACTGCCTGGCACGACTCACAAGGACAAAGCCCGTCCCACTCCGCTTACTCAGAACTCCGGGGAGAGCTGAGATAGCCGATTATAAGCACTATTGACACTGTACCAATTTAGCATTTATGCGAAGGTAAGTCAATCGTTTGTATTGACAACGTCATGTGCGAGAAACTGCTCCAATCAACGCAAATCCAAGGTCTAATTTTTTTTGAGCAAGATTTCCTCTTCCTGAACACGCCTTTCTTCCGAGCGTAGACGATTTGCCTCTCTTCGAATTGGTCTAAGCGAACCCATGTATCCCCCTTTCGGATTATTTGGCTTCCTGGCCAAAGAAATGATCGTCCAGGAAGCCGTTCATTCAGCAATGATGCCGCTACATTCCGCGTCGCTCATGTGATCGGTTAAATTATTGAATTCTTCGTTACACGCCCATTGTCCATTTTCGTCCATCTGCTTGATATTAGGAGGCAAAATATGCTCAGTACACAAAGCAAGGACTTAGCCTTTACTCTAAGTCCTTGCTTTTTCTGGTGCGCCCTAAGAGATTCGAACTCCCGACCTTCTGATCCGTAGTTAGTAGCTCACAGTAACTAACTAGCTTGATTCTAAAATCATTTATCCCACAGGACTGAATTTGCTGCTCTAAACTGTTTTCTCACCTTTAATTCTTGACTTTACTACTTTTTAATGACAAAATCTGCTGCACTTTACTTGTTCATGATGCACTGTAGTGCAGCGTAGGTGCAGCAGGCAATTGCCGAAAAATGACATGATCCGGGGGTCATTATGGCAACAATTCTTAACAGGCCGGGACCGAAAGGAAAAGTGGTTTGGCAGGCGCAAGTCAGAAAGAAAGGCTACCCTGCTCAGATCAAGACCTTTGACCGGAAGACGGATGCTCAAAAGTGGGCCAAAAAGATAGAACATCAAATGGAGGCCGGACTGTGGAAGGACTCCAAGGAAGCGAGTCAAATCACATTGGCCCAGGCCCTGGAGAGGTACTTGAAGTCAGTCACACCTCGAAAGCGCCCCAAAACCCAAACCAGCGAAGACCTTTCGGCCGGCTACCTGAAAGCAAGCATGGGAAAGCTTAGCCTCTTGCAGGTTACTCCAGAGAAGGTAGCGGCCTATCGGGATACAAGACTTGCCAAGGTTTCTCCCAACAGTGTAAGGATCGAGCTGGCTTTACTCTCCAATTTGTTCGTTATCGCCCAGAGGGAATGGTCGTTCCACGGTCTTGATAATCCGGTCCGCAAAGTGGACAGACCCAAAATTCCCGAGGGCCGTTGCCCAGTCCTTTCCGAGAGAGAGATCACAACTCTCCTTGAAGAATGCCGGAAAGGAACTACCAAACTGCTCTATCCATTTGTTTTGCTCGCCCTACATACAGGGTGCCGGTCGATGGAGTTGAGGGGTTTGCGCTGGTCTCAGGTCGATCTCGAAGGGAACTTCATTTCTCTTGTGGGTACCGAGACTAAAACTCATCGCGCTCGCGCCATACCCCTTACTCCTGCCGCTGGCCATATCTTACGCAATCTTGCCGAAGATCAAAAAATCAAAAAGGTTGTGGATATCAACGGCCGGCGCGTCGGTTTGGTTTTTCCGTCAAGACGAGATGCAAGTAAGCCCAGGGACATGCACATGAGTTTTGATCGGGCCGTGAAGAGGGCCGGTTTAAACGAGCTTCCCGGAGAAGGGAAGCTCAGAATTCATGATCTGAGACATTTATGTGGAACATTTCTTGTTATGAACGGCGTTGATCTTGAGACAATCAGGGACATCCTTGGCCACAGGGATTTGGCCACAACCCAGCGGTACCTTCATGTTGTCAACGAGCACAAAAAGAGAGCCATATCAAAAATCGGTCATCTTGGGCTCATGTCAGGGCTACAGGAATAGGGGCTGGCCTAATGGAAAGCAATCCGAAAGTTGATATGCCGGGATTACTAAGGCGACTTAGAGATGATTTACAGATGGCTGCAAATAGCCTTAGGAATCCCAACCAGCCGTTTCATGTCTTGCTCCACGGTGACACTGGCGCGGGCAAGACATATGTGAAAGACCAGATTCTTAAGTTAGCCCAAATTGACACGGCTAAAGAGGTAGTCACAGCTAATTGTGCCGGATTTGAGAAGGAGCTAGCGGCCTCAGAGATTTTCGGATACGAAAAGGGCGCACATTCCACAGCGGCCGCAGCTAGCCCAGGCCTAGTGGGCATCGGCAAACAAATCTTAGTACTGGATGAAATCGGAGCATTATTGGAAAATGTTCAGGCCAAACTGCTCACATTTCTCGACGAAGGATGGTATCGCTCGGTCGGAGGAACCGAAAACAAGCACAGCTCCACACGCATAATCGCTATGACAAACGCCAACCTTCAGGATTGCCCTCTTCGGAAGGACTTTCTCAATCGGTTTCGCACTGTGCAGGTTCCGGGTCTCCACGCCCATAGATCAGATATCCCCCTCCTCTTGGATTTCTTTGCGCCCAAGACGAGTTGGTCGATAGGCGACTTGCTGAGACTACTGGCGTACGAGTGGCCGGGTAACATTCGGCAGCTGAGAGATTTGGCCATACAAGCAAATAGCTTCGCCCATGACCGCAAATACATGTCTAAATACTTCAGAATGCCACCTCAGGATAGTGCACTATTGTGGCTGCAGGAAACTCGCAAGAAAGTGGGCCTTACGGACACGGTGGCGCCGGATGTTCAGGGTCCGGCTTTCAGGGATGTAATAGAGCTTAGAGAGCGACTCATGAAATCGGATCGTTCCGTTCTCGATTTTTCCGATTTAATTGCACCGATGCTATCTTTGGGGAAGAATTTCAATCTAGAAGTCTCTCTTAGAGATATTATGACAAGCCAATCTCCCGCTGAATCGACATACAATCAGGAATTTCTTGAGGGCATGGCTTGGAAAGCGCCAGACGACCCTGGAATTATACATATGGACACCATGCCAACCCCTTGGCATCATGAATGGCTTGATTGGTGCAGGTTGTTTTGTCAGGACCCTCAACACCCAGGCGACATAGTGAAATGTATCCTGGCTGGCAAACCCACCGATGAGGTAAGAGAAGGGCCGGAGAAGTTCTTTGATGAAGGGGCAGGACATGAATTGTATGGACAATTTTTGTCAGCACGAAAGGCATTGACCCAGATTTTTTATTCTCCTGCTTGCGAGGACGCGGACAGCCATACCGGATTGGAGGCCGAAAGTGGTTTGGAGAAGCGTCCTGGGGACATCACTTCGTGGCGTGCATTCAAGGAAGTGGCGGAAAATCTCGACCCCGACCAGTACTGGGATCATTGGGTTGATCATTGGATGAGGTGCCGTCCCTCGGAAACTAGCACTAAATTTGACTTTAGCATAAACACGGTGAAAAAGTGGTTCAGCGACCGGAGAAACGGTAAATCAAGAGCTGAGGAAAGGAAAAAAAGAAGAGGGCGTAGGTCTTCTAAAAGCAAACAGGGTCAAAACTGACCCGCTATGAAATCGAATTTGACACTACTGGGTTGAAATTAACCCTACGTCTCGCGCTACATGTATCTCCAGAACGATCTGGTCCAATTCGTCCAACCCAAACTAATCTCGCCAAAACAAGCACTTATAAGCCAACTACATATCTGCAACTCCCGATGATCACCTTGGCACGGTGCTTGCCTTTATGTAATGGCAAAAGGATTAAGGAGGTGACTATGGCTACAAAACTCATGCCCTTGCGGAAAGTTGTAGTGGAAATCACATCTGAAGCAGAGGCGAAGGATTCGCAAGGTATCAAGAAAGCTGTGAAAGCGTGGCACAACAGGCTTAGCATTGGGAGCATACCGCGAAGCCTCATCAGGAAGCTAGGGAAGAGCCTTTACCTTGATTTGAATGCCTGGGAGAAATGGCTTGAGGAGGGGGGAAAAGAAGGTTGCGTCTCTCGTCCAGGTCGGCCTCGAAATGTGTGAATCGGTGAAGTTAGGGAGCTTTAGCATCTTCTGAGGTGTCCTTGGAAAAGAATTTCGTGCCCTAATGTGAGCGTGTGTACGCCACAGAAAACGAATCCAAGAACTTTGCTAAGGAGGAAAAGGAATGAATCGAGACGCATCAATGGAAATGCAACATTCAACGGTGTTTCTCGCCGCGATGCGAGATTATTTCAGAGGAGGTGGCCAAGATGCCAAAGTGTAAGGACCCGAATGAACAGGGAGCAAATGGGAAAAAAGAGAAGCCCGGCTGCAACCGGGCAACTGAAAAGAAAAAAGACATAGGAATAGAAGGCAATATCACACGAGACCGGGATGGTGTCAATTCTTTACTGGAAGCCGCCCTTGCTTATGCAAAACGGGGCTGGTACGTCATCCCACTCCATGAACCGACGGTGGACGGTTGCTCCTGTGGCAATCCTGATTGTGGTAACTCAGCAGGGAAGCACCCTCGCATCAAAAACTGGCAAAGAGCATGCAGCCGCGATCCAGAGGTCATTAGGGGCTGGTGGGAGCAATGGCCCGAAGCGAATGTCGGCATTGTAGCCGGAATATCCAACCGGGTCGTGCTGGACGTGGACAAAAAGAATGATGGGTTTACTTCTCTGACGAAACTTGTGGAGGAGAACGGGCCTCTTCCCAAGACAGTTATCAATCTTACTGGCGGAGGGGGGCATCAGTATGTTTTCGGATACCGAGGGGGGAAGATAGGCAATAGAGTCGGCCTGCTGCCGGGGCTTGACGTTCGGGCCGACGCCGGATGTTTTGTGGTTCCCCCCTCTTTGCATCATAGTGGCAAGACGTACTCTTGGCTGCAAGGGCAAGGCCCTGGTGATATGGAGCCTGCGGAATTGCCAGAATGGCTTCTGAATTTGATCCTGCAGCGATCATCGACCGATAAGGACAGTAGGGACGAAAGGAAGGGGCCGCTGTTCGCTGACAACGACTTTGTGCCGGAAGGCGAGAGAAACGATCATCTCGCAAGTATTGGCGGGTATATGAGGAGACGAGGGCTATCATTGCAGGCCATTCAAAAGGCTCTCTTGGAGGAAAATCAGCAAAAGTGCCGCCCTCCGCTTGCTGATTCGGAAGTCGTTACCATTGCCGAATCGGTTTGCAGGTATGATCCTGCACCGAGAGAATTTCCACTAACGGACCTTGGCAACGCCGAACGGTTTGTGCATAAACACGGGCAAGATCTTCGTTTCTGCCCCGGACTGGGGGGATGGATAATTTTCGACGGATCTCGATGGTGTCAGGACAAGACGGGAGAAATTTATCGACGAGCAGGAGAGACCGTAAGGGCGATCCGCACTGACGCGCTGAATGAGGTCGATGGGGCGAAACAAAACAAACTTATTCGCCACGCCAAGTCGTCGGAGCGTCGGGGAAGTATCGAGGCTATGATAGCCTTGGCCAGGTCGATTAACGGCATGCCCGTCATGCCTGATGAGTTCGATCAAGATCCTTTTCTTCTAAACGTCCTTAACGGGACCATTGATTTGAGAACTGGGGAATTGCGTGAACACAATCCGGCTGACCAAATCACCAAACTCGCTCCCGTGGAATTTGATGCTAAAGCGCAGTGTCCGCGATGGGATAGTTTCCTGCGCCGAATCTTTGCAGATAGTGACGAGCTTATCCGTTTCGTCCAGAGAGCATTTGGGTATGCTCTGACGGGGGACGCCAGCGAACAGTGCTGGTTTTTCCTTTACGGTACCGGAGCGAATGGAAAGACCACCTTGTTGAATGCTATCCATAGCGTCCTGGGAGACTACGCAAGCCAGGCTCATGCCGACACGTTTCTTGCCAAGAGAAACTCGGGTCCAGGTAACGACTTGGCCAGGCTCAAAGGTGTTAGATTCGTAGCCGTATCCGAACCGGACGGATCAAGAGGCCTTGCTGAATCCATTCTCAAGAGCTTCACAGGGCAGGACACTATCGTTTGTAGAAGGCTATATCAGGAATTTTTCGAGTATAGGCCAGAGGGAAAGATTTTTCTTTGTGCGAATCATAAGCCGACGGTGGCCGGAACTGATTATGGTTTTTGGCGGCGACTGCGGTTGATACCGTTCGAAGTCCAAATCCCTGAAAGCGAACAAGACCCTCGCTTGGCGGAAATTCTGAAAGAAGAGGTGTCTGGAATCCTAAACTGGTTATTAGAAGGTTGCCTCGGTTGGCAAAGGGAAGGATTGTGTCCGCCGGTAGAAGTCAGGGATGCTACAGCCGAATACCGTGAAGAATCGGACCCGCTGACTGATTTTATTAGCGATGAATGCGCAGTCGAAGAAGGGCGAAGGGTTGCGATTCAAGCGCTTTATGATCGTTATACGAGGTATTGTCGTATGCACGGCCAGCCACCCCTTAGCAGAAATCTCTTTGGAAGGGCCATGAACGGCAGAGGTTTCGAGAGAAGCAGATCCGGAGCAGGGAGAATCACATACTACTTGGGATTGGAACTTCGGTTATGGCCAAGACAGAATTCACCTGAAGTTCCTGATCAGGGAGAGGAAAATTTCTCGCAAGAAGATCCCCTGAAGAATCTGTAGGTGACAGTATTTTATTCAATAATATCAAGGACACGACAGTATTTTAGGCTAAGTTAATATGTTGTCTCTACGTGGAGCAAAAGATAAACAAACAATATGAAAAAGGTCTAAATGCTGTCGTGTACCTGTAATCATTGACGAAAATACTGTCACCCCCCCCCTTGAAGTGGTGGGCAGTTTGGACCTTTTATCTCCGAGGCTTTTTTTCAATTGATTGAAAAAGCGACCCTGTGTAGCTTTGCTGTCCCCTTGACCCCCCTGCGAGCGTTAAAGCAATTGGATCTCCGTTGCTGAGAGGCCCCGCCCCCCAGGGCCATTTATCATAAAAGCCACCGGCTTCTTCAGGCCGAGCAAGTGTGCTCTTTTATGGCAGCCAATTTTCCCGCATTGACACGATCTTTAAGTCTCGGGAGGTTGGTGAGCAGCTTGCATATTTTCGGCGACTTTTTCAATCAATTGAAAAAACATCATTTCAACTACCAAGTAGACGTCATCAAGTTCCTGCCAACCACAATCCTCCATCGTGATTTTTTTAAGGCAACAGCCCGCTGCATTGTGATACTATTCTTTTCACTTATCTAGACACCATCTGCCGCCGACATCTACGACTGCGATGACAGCACGAAACCATAGATCCGGAAGCTCTTGGCCAGCCCGATCAAGGCTGAAGGGAAAGCATTTTAAAGAGATTGAAGGTCCATAAAGCTCGTGTCCCCAGGGGGTATATGTTCAATGCAGGATACTGCCGCCCAACTGGAAGCCATTGAATGTATTGACAAGAATCTCCAAATAATTGCTTGCGCGGGGTCTGGCAAAACCCACGTGCTGGCAGGGAGAATTGTCAGAATCTTAGGGCGTCCTGATGTTCAACCCCGCAACATTGTGGCCTTCACCTTCACTGAGAAGGCCGCAGCCGAACTGAAAGAACGGATCACGAGATCCGTCGAGAAAGCATATGGCGAGGTTCATGGCATGGCCGAAATGTATGTGGGGACCATACATGGCTTCTGCCTAAATTTCCTTCAAACTTATTTGTACGAATTCCTGAAGTACAACGTGATATCTGAGGTACAGGCACGGCTTCTGGTTTCTAAGAACTCCCGGCAGTCAGGACTCTCCGACACTCTCATTCTCCGCGGCCCCCGTGAAGGAAAACCATTATCGCGCAACCCTCGGGACGTGCAAGTTTACATCGAAACTTTGAACCTCATGCGTGAAGATCACGTGAAACGGAAGGAAGTTCCCGATTCCGTCAGTGCGTCATTGAGCAAGTATACCGAATTGTTGGATGAACATCGTTATCTAGACTACTCTCGAATGTTGGCTGAAGCAGTGGCCGCTTTAGAAAATAGAAGCAACGGCGACTGTCTTCGTGCTCAGCAAGAATTACGCGAGCGAGTAAAGTATGTCATTGTTGATGAATACCAAGATGTGAACCCGGTGCAGGAAGCGCTTATACGTCGCCTGAGCCAACTCGGAGCCAATATCTGCGTTGTGGGAGATGACGACCAGACAATTTATCAGTGGCGGGGCTCCGAAGTGAGGAACATTCTTGACTTCGCCAAGCGATATAAGAACGTGCGCAATGTTACGCTGGCCGACAACTTTCGTTCGTCTCCTGGAGTGATTCGATTAGCTAAGACTATCATAGAAGAAAACAAAGATCGGCTTCCCAAGGCAATGAAGGCCGGTGGACATCAGAAGTTTGAGAGCGGAGACGTGCTAGCACTTTCCTTTGAGGATGCTGAAAAAGAAGCCGACTGGATCGCCAGTAAGATCCGGAACATGCTAGGTACTCCATTTCTCGATTCACCCAAAGCAAAACCGCGAGGGTTGAGTTGGTCTGACTTCGCTATCCTTTTCCGCAGTGTTCGCAAGAGCGCACAGTGGGCTGTCAACGCCCTGAGAGAGAATCGCATCCCCTTTATTATAGCCGGTATGGGAAATCTCTTCGACAGTGAAGAAGTGCAAGCATGTGTCGCACTCTTCCAATACGCAGTTGGAAATCTTGATGAAAAAGAGGTTCGTCTACGGTGGATGGAGGCTGATCTTGGTCTGAGCGCGTCTGATATTGCAGACGGAATGAAAGTGTTGCACGCTGCTAAAGATTGGCAAAAAGGTGATCCCTGGTCGATCTATAACATGCAGCGGGTCTTTCTTCGTTTCCTGGAAGCTGTAAATTTGAAAGAAAGTCGGATTCCATGCACAGTGCCTAACCGGCCTGAGATCGTTTACTACAATCTAGGAAAATTCAGTCAAGTAATTACTGATTTTGAGCAGATCTACTTCAATTCCTCTCCTGAGCACAAGTATGCTGCTTTTGTGCATTGGCTACTTGAGGAAGCGTCAG
Organism: Desulfomonilaceae bacterium; assembly: GCA_052144015.1. Lineage (GTDB taxonomy): Bacteria > Desulfobacterota > Desulfomonilia > Desulfomonilales > Desulfomonilaceae > DATJPW01. The sequence continues at coordinate 26,489 of JBKQRG010000408.1, read as the reverse complement.
CCTATTACCAAGAGGGCGGTACGGAGACAGCATTCGCACAACCAGACGCAGTACAGATCGTGACCGTGCACCAGGCAAAAGGCATGGAATGGCCCGTTGTTTTCCTCCCGGCATTGCAGGAGAATCGCTTTCCAGGCAAAGTTGGAGCATTCGGGTTTAATAAATGGTTTGTTTTCCGAAAGTTCGCCATTGAGAACCCAGGCCGATACGACGGTTCCCTTGAAGACGAGCGGCGGCTGTTCTACGTAGCTATGACCAGAAGTAAGAAATATTTGTTCTGCTCTTTTGCACCCGGTGAAACGAAACGGTTAAAGGAACCTTCCCGCTTTTTTCGTGAGCTGACTCATGTTCATGGGGTGCTGAAAGAAGATACTGTTAGGCATGACGGATCGCCGCTTGACGCAGAACCAAGACGTAAGACCCCTCATGTGATCATGAGCTTCAGCGAGATGAAGTACTTCTTCAGCTGCCCCTATCAATTCAAGCTAAGATTTCTCTATGGTTTCAATGGTCCACTAGATGAGGCTTTAGGCTTTGGCAAATCGCTGCACGATGCCTTGGCTGAGCTGCACAAGAGGGCTATCAAGGGAGATATTGTGGGGGCTGAGGAAGCGGAAGAACTCATAGAGCGACATCTCCACGTTCCTTTCGCTCGCTCGAAGGAGCTTCGGGAGGCTCTATTTTCGGCTGCGGTGGAATCGGTTAAGCGTTATCTCAATAAGCATGGTTCACAACTAGCACAGACAATATACTCCGAACAATTGGTAGAAATTCAAGTCGATCAAGGCGTGACAGTCAATGGGCGCATAGACCTGATCAAGCGACTCGACACAGGTAAGACCTCCATTGTCGATTTCAAGTCCTCTAAGCGGGTTCAGGCGGAAGAGGTAACCCTGGCGCAGTTGGGCACGTACGCTATGGGATATCGCGCTCTGACCGGCCAAGACGCAGATCTCGTTGAGATCCTTAATCTCGATGAAAAAGGGAAAGATGACCCGCCAAAGGAAGTTGACAAGAACTTCATGGAACGCACTGGGCAAATGATTCTCACGGCCCGCGACGCCATAATAGAAAAGAAGTTTCCGCCCACGCCCGCATCGGCCAAAAACTGCTCCGAATGCGATTTCAAGGGCATATGCCATAATTCTGCAAGACCGACTTTTCCTGTTCAAAAACCACCTGAACCCAAACCAGCGCCTAGACCAAAACAGAAACCAGCAGCTCCATCTGCAAAATTAAAAGGTCCATCACCGATAGATTCCTTAAACCCTAACCCGGCAAAGCCGGAACCAAACAGGGCTCGGAGCATGCGTTTGAAACGTGCTATGATGGGGGCATCAATGCCACGTGGGTGCGGAGCGGTTTGCGATGAAAGCTTTCATCGAGAGATATTCCGACAAGATTCTCGGGGTTATCTCGTGTTTTGACCGTGTTGTGATCACCGGGACCATCATTGAGATTTGCTATGCTGACGGAATGAGCGGTCACCTGCGGGGTAAGAAGATCCGCATCTTTGATTACACGAGATTTGCAGAGCCGCTGCGAGAGGAGATTCGGGAAAACGCAGAGAAAATAGCAAGAGACAGCGGTCTGGAGATAGAGTTTATTCGTCGCAAGAATTTCCGCAAAGAAGATCGCATCGAGGAAGTAGTTGCACGCCGCGGTGATTATCCGGGGATGGTGCATATCTTCTCGGCAATGGAACGATGCCCTTCGTTCTCGCCCTGGCACGACAAGAAGACGGGCAAGACTTTCTTGAAGTACACCGAGGCAAAATGTCTCCATTACTACTTCTACTTCATAGTCAAGGATCTGGGGCTGTGCTATATGCGAGTCCCTACGTGGGCTCCCTTCCGTCTGCAATTCTATTTCAATGGGCACAACCAACTGGCGGCAAAAATGAACGAGCAGGGCATTGGTTACACCCAGGTCGACAATTCCTTTCTTGGCATCGATGACTTTGCGAGAGCACAGCAATTGGCCGATAACATTGACGTAAAAAGGCTTCAGAAGCAGCTCAACCAGTTTGCTGAGAAATTCTGCCCGGTCATTAGACATTTCTCTGCTGGTTACTATTGGAGCCTCATGCAGATAGAGTATAGCACCGACATCGTCTTCAAACACCAGGCCGATCTTCAGCCCATCTACCAACACATCGTTCGGACGGCCATCCATGCCGTAAAAGCCGATAACATTGCGATGTTCCTTGGTCGCAAACTCAACGGAAACTACCAGGGCGAAATGGGCAACAACTTTCATACTCGCATCCAAGGCACCAGAATTAAACACCACATGGCTCATGTTTCCATAAAGATGTATGACAAGCTCGGAATCGTCCTTCGAATCGAAACCACTGTAAACGATGTCAGTTTTTTCAAGCACCACCGGAAGGTGGAACACCGGGATGGAACTTCAGAGATGAAACTCGCTCCTGTCAGGAAATTCATCTATAGCCTTCCCGTGATGTCTGAACTCATGAGCGCCGCCAACCGCCGCTACCTCGACTTCGTTGCAGCCGTAGACGATCCAAGCGCCGGGATCAAGAATCTTAACGAAATTTCACGACCAGTCAGCGACGGTAGAAGGAGTTTCAGAGGCTTCAACCTCTTTCACGGAGACGATCTTGATCTTTTCATCGCAATCGCCAGAGGGGAGTTCGCCATAAGCGGTTGCAGAAACAAAAACCTCAGAAAACTCCTGAATCGAACCGGGCCCCAAATATCCAGAATGCTGAAGAGACTCAAGACCCACGGCCTTATCAAGAAGATCGGACGAACCTACAAGTACTACCTCACAACCCTGGGTACCAAGGTTGTCACCACTGCGATGCAACTGAGAGAGATGTTCATCATCCCCTCTCTGACAGCATGTCTACCGGCATGAACCCAAATTTATGACCATTTTGACAACAATCTCATTGATAAGGGACTAAAGAAAGAATGTTTGTGATTGTCCGATCTAACGGAGAGGCTGTATTTGATAAAAACGCTGAAACACTAGCCGCCTTTTTGGGTCCGGACTCTCTCAAGAAGATAAAGGCGGCTGTGGAAGCCCATAACAATATGAGGTAGCTACTAATGACGATGTAAATAAACGGAGAAGAGATAATTAGGGAACCGTTGTGTTTCTTCTGTAAGCACAAGACTAGGTATCCCAAATGTGAAGCATTCCCAGACGGGATTCCTGAAGAAGTAAGATTTGGACTCAATCTCCATGTGACCCATATAGAGGGGGACCACGGACTTCTATTCGAGGAAGAGTAATGGATATACTTGATCCCATGTGCATGATCTGTATTTACTTGATGGGCAGTTCCATACCAGAGAACCCATCTTGTCACGCTTTCCCTATGGGAATTCCTGCCGATATTTGGGAAGGTAGAAACGGACACGATAAACCGTATCCTGGGGATCATGGCCTACAATTCAAGTCTTGGGTTGAGGATGCACTTTCAATTGATTGAAAACATATAGGAACATTTTTGACGCGATAACCAAAGCATCATACCGATTTGTATTGAGAACGTCCTAAATAACGACCTTTTTGAGGCAACGGCCCGCTGTATTATGATAGTATTGCTTCATCTTTTTCTTAGGTCAGGCCGTCAGCTAAATCAAGCTGATTGCGCTTCTTTGAGGAGGGAAGGCATATGACGCTGTTAGAAAGCCAGATTGAAGACGTGTTTGAGGCTTTTTACAAACAACTGCTTTCGCAAGACCTCACACTTGTTGGTCGGCAGTGCATCTATGGTAATCGCCGAGTTGACCTCCTGTTCAAAGACGAGGGTAACCGCTCGGTCGTGGTCGAGCTGAAGCGGGATGCACCAACCAAAGAAGACCTTGGGCAACTGCTGGAATATGCGGGTTTGATCGAAAACCCCCGGATGGTTCTTGTTGCCCCTATCATTTCATCACTAATAAAACGAGCCTTTGACCACTATGGCATTGAATATCTTGAATATAGTCTCAAGAAAATATCTGAATTGCACGACCTCATAAAAGATAAGCCTAAACCCCCTGGGCTTTATCAAAAAATGAAAATTCCGGATGAAGTGATTGCCGAACCATTGGTCAAGAGCAAGAGAGATGGGAATATTGCCTTCAAGGTGAAGTATGTCGGCAGCAGTTTGACGGGCGTATGTTCGGATAGTCTCTACGAATACTATCTTCAGCAATTTAAACGTAGTGGAGGACAACGTAACCCTTGGTGCGGCACACAATCCACGATGAGCCCGAATTGCCGTTCAGAACAGTATAGGAATCCATCAGATTTGGACTCTGAGTTCTTTCCTTGCTACGATTCAGCCGCTCTGAAGACCTTGAGCTTTGAATCGGGATGGTATCACTCCGGCGAGTTCAAGGATACGCCAATACGCTGCCTGAAATCAAAGGTCGATAAACTGGCCTTTTTTACTTCACGGGAACCTAGTGAATCAGAAAGTGAACGCTTCATTTTTGCTATTGGGCAGATGATGAAGATTTTTCCTGGAGATGACGAATCTTGTGAGCGGTTTGTTTGCAACCGAGAAACTGCCGTGATCTTTGAGCATCCACATTTCCCTAGATTTTGGAATGGGAAAGGCGGCTATTACGCTAATAGGAACAGCGACCGGATAGTCTGGGGTACGCTTCTGTATAGATATATCGACGACAAGGTGGCTCGAAACTTCCTTTTGGATATAGTCAACAAGACAACCTATTCCGCAAACCAGAGGGAAAGAGCCCGGAATCTGTTGAAATTGGTTTGACCTTGCTTAGGGAGGCGTTTTTTGGCGAACTCTATGGGTAGCTAGCTACACTGGGTATTCTTCTCTCTCGCCCCAAACCCATTGACCTCTGTATATCCGCTGAACCGGACAAAAAAACCGAGCCCGATCCGCGTAGCGCCGGGCAGTCTTTTGCGTTTGCCTGCTTAGCCGCAAGGCCCCCCCCGGATACCGTTTCATCATAAAAGCCCTGGCTTTCTGTCAGGACGAAATGGTGAGCTTCTTTACCCGAATCAATTTTTTTCAGACTGACAGAATTTGAATTAGGGAACGGGAAAAAGAGTTGTCATGTGAGCCGCCGTGACAAGAAAAAGCTCTCGCGTTTTGATCAAAAATTACGTATTTTCCAGGCAGGGCATAGGTGGGCGACTAGATGACAAGGATTTTTTTTGACAGGAGAATGACTTATGACTAGTCGGGAAGAAATATTAAAACGGATTCGCTTTCTCGGTAAAGGCACACGCGGCGCTTCTCCTGCTATTTTGGGGCTGGCCGATGGTACCCTTTGGGAAGTCTTCGAACAGCTCAAGCGAGGCCTGACCTGCCGGGCCGTTGCTCGTTTCCTGCGCAGTATTGGAATGAAGGCAAGCGAGAACAGCCTCCAGCAATCCATTTCCTTGTTCCGCCAAAGGATAGCGCCTCTACTGACCGAAGAATCGGCAACGCCTTCTTTGCCGGCGGCCCCCGTGAAGATTCCACCCGAAGTCTCTGTACAGCCTCCAGACGAAATGCTCTCAACCGTCCGGGATATTGTGAGAAACTACGGTGAGTCTATCCGTCAGGTGACTGAGGCGGCGGTCCGCAAGGGTACTCCGATAGGCGAGGACCTTTCAAAACACATAAAGGCCTATAGTACCCTTGTTGCAACCAAGGCCCGATTAGAACAGACCGTGATGAAGGACAGGCCGGTTGAGCCTCCGCAAGACAAAAGTTTCCAGGAGCAGGCCGACAGAGCCCATGAGTATCTTACCAGTATTGGGTGGGATGGGGACAAAATGAGGAAGATTTCCGAAAGATTCCTCAAAAGAATGGCAGATAAATGTATCCTGCTGGAGAAAGATCGCGTGACAGGCGAATACCACAAAGTGACTGGGCGACCCAAGCGAACCAGCAATTACGATCCAGACCAACTTTTGAGCGATTGAAAAATTAGGCCACTCAGGCCGTAGATGGCCTGTTCTCTAAGCGCGACTGAACCACGAGAAAGAATAGCGACAATCAACAAGTTAGATGATCACGATCTTTCTGGGCGACAATCAAACCAAATTGACGAGACCGCATCATCTGAATTGGGAATTAATTAAGTGTTGCAATCCGTTAGAGCTTTCTGGAATGCCAGCCAAGCTCTCAAAAAATAAGGCGTGTCGCGTCCTAAGAAATGCTTACGCATTTTTTTCAATCAATTGAAAAAACTCTCGGGCCGAATTCCCTTTGCCTTGTGTCTACTCTGGCCGCGGAGGGAGATATGACATGACATTAGGCTGATGACCACCAGTATTCCGCAGGGTCTCATCTCACTCTCCTTCCAGAATACGATTAAATTCTAGCAAGGCTTAGACTTCCTGTTTTATTCGACGCACTGTGGGGGAAGGATGTTAACCCGGATTACTTCTTTGGAAACGCCTCGGTCTTGATCGCCTCGATGTCCAGCTCTTTGATCCAAGATAGCAGATTCTGCCACACCGGGTGAAATCCGAAACAGCCTTCGGTCATCTCTTGAATCGCCTGTTCTTTCGTCCAGCCCTGCATCACGATCCGGTAGAGCGCACACATTGTCCCGGTCCGGTCGGCTCCGTGTTCGCAATGGACCAAGACCGGTGTGCGCCTCGGGTCGGTTACGATCTGAAGGAATTTGACCGCGTCTTCCTTCTCCGGGTGCCACGCCTTCATGCGGATGTGCTCATATCCAAGTTGAGTCCCCGCGATCTCGTCCCGGTCGCTGTCGTCAGAACGAAGATTCACCACGGTCTTTATGCCCATTTGCTCCAGGTTCCGCATGCCCTCTGCCGTGGGTTGGGCGCTGCGATACAGGACATCGCTGACTTTGTGGAGGTTAGGGACCCCGTCTATTGAGATAGGCTGCGCCCATGATTCGGGGCGGTTTGCGGGCGAGTCCGCGGCGAACGCTATCGCACCAATAACGATGCACAAAACCGCAGCGACGGGGATTATACTCTTCATCGGCTTCGCCAGACACTCAGGTACATCGGGAGCCGCCGGTCCGCTCCTGCTACGGATTCTTTTGTAGTTGTAGATGCAGCGCATTGTCCGAGCTCCCGTCGATCTTGTGATGAGAGGCATTGCCGTTGTCCGGGCGAGGGGCAATCCAGGAAATTCGTACCTCAGGTGAACTGTTTTCGGCAATCCTTCGTTTGAGCAGAACTGAGAAGCGCTCCTCTCCATGCGTTTGAGGAATGCGGTCGCTCACGCGGGCCGCAAGTTTTGTTCTTGAGGAGCTGCCTTTCGGATTCTAAATTGCTATGATCTTAATAGCAACACCTTATAAGAAAAAGGCTGTTAGAGCGCTAAGACAAAAAACAAAAAGTCCTTAGCTCTTGTGCTAAAACCAAGCACAGCTTAGCTGTATGTGCACATTTCCAACAAAAATGGTTTCAACCACTGTGTTCTACTTATCAAGTTGCTGAGCAGCATTAGCAACCTCGATGCTTGGGCCTACCGCCATGAATGGCAATAGTATAGGCAAGGCACAGCTCGGCCCGAGTGTGAAAAAGAGTATTCTATTCGGCCCGAGACGCGGGCCGCAAGTTTTTGTTCTTGAGGAGCCGCCTTTCGGCCCGAGGCTCATAGCTAAGAGTTCCGTGCTTTCCTCGACCGCACAAAAATTTGCAGTGAATTTTCGGACGTGGAGACTATCGCTCGGGGTTACTCTCTACCGAATGATCCCGGATAGAAATTTTCATGATAATCACATCATTAATTACTACCATTAGTATGAACTTTTCCTTCCTTCATCACAATAGTGCACGCGCGCTGAGGAAATCTTTTGCTCTGTAGAACAGCTCTATCATTCTGTTCCCATCGAATGCCACCAAATAGTTACGGCTCATACCAGGTTGGTTGGAAGGTGACATCAATCAACTCCCTCAAAGATATGACCTTGATCGTCCTTTTGAGTTTATCGTCAAATTTCCCCTTTTCCCAGAGGCTGGTGATCTCGTAACTGACTGGCTTGCCCGAAGGTGACATCCGATTCGGTGGCTGAGCCTCGCCGTGCCAGCGAAATTTGTCTTGGACATCTTTTTTACGGCCTAATTCGCCGTCGTCATCGCTAAATTGCCAACAGACAACATAATCCGTCCCGAGGAATGGGTGATTGAACTCATCGGTTCGAGAAAAGCTGTACTTGTATTCCACAGTCTTGAAGGGGTCGCCTTGGAAATTGTTTTCCGCTAGTGGCAGCGCCAGAGCATCAATGCTCACGCCACTCATGTTCACAGGCCGGAGCCAAAGATCTGCCCACGGGCCTTTGAGATCCACAAAGAGGGAAAACATGGAGTACAGGGCTCCAACCCAGTTTTCTTCATTCACATCCGGGCAGGGAAAAGTTCGTCCCTGAAGGGCACCTGAGTTGATCTTGAAGACACACCGGGCTGACATCTCCGCTTTAAGCCTACGAATTTTTGTTAGCTCCTTATTCAGGTCCCCTTCCTGAATGGTCTTTTTCAATCGTTCAATCAACTCATCGAAGACAGTTTTGTGTTGAATTTGAAGATTACCCACCGGGCCAGCATTTATCTTGGCACTTTCAAGACTCTGCAAGAATTTTGATCGGAACTCGTCTGACTTGATCTTTTCGAGGTCCCGTGTGGTCACTCCATTTCTGTTCGCCGTGAGTTCAAATGGCCCGTCGATTATGAATAGATAATGTTTGAATGCAGTAGGCTCCGTAAGAATACTGTAATCGCTAAGTTGTTCAAAGAAATCAGCCACCCCAGCGACCTTTATTCCTGAGGATGCAATATAACTCCCACGGACTTTCCTGAGCGGATAACCGGACTTGCCGCCACCTTTCCCTTGTCGATCCAGAGAGTAATATCCATCTTGTGACTTGCGATTGCCATCAATCGCTAGTACCCAACGGTATATGTCGGAGCCTATCTGAAATCTGTTGGCGAACCGCGCGCAAAACCGAGCACCGTCCAATTGATGTACTCGCTGCTCAGCGACAGGTGCATTCGGCGTCTTAAATTCCTGTTGGGGCGTGTCCAGGTACCAGAAACCGCAAGGGACCTCCACTAGTTCATTGCGCACAATTTGCTGGTTGCCGTCACTGTCCGATATCCCTAAGCCGTCTGGTATCCAAATTTTTAAATTGGCCGAAGTTCTGTCGGGTTTCAGCTTCTCCTTCTGGACTGGGGTAAAACCGGTCCGTTTTTCATTCAAGACGCGGACGTCACCATGACAGGTAGACAATCGGATGAAGTTATAGAGATATGAATAGTCAGCCCCCTTTTCGGAAACCGTCGAGAAATGCCTAGTGAATTCTTCGTTGGTCAGATCTAGTCCTATGACCACGATCATGGAACCTGACTTAAAATGCTGTTTGAAAAAATCCATGTTTAGGTGTTCAAGAATCTTCCGAGTATCTTGGTGAAGGCTAGATCCCAAGAGGCTCTCTAAGCTGTTCGATGGTGTATCAGTAGATTCCGGGCTTATGTCATTTTCTTTCGGGTTTGAAAGCGTATTGCGTGGATCGTCTACTTTCTTGAAACGCCATTTGTGTTCGCCCTTGCAGCGGGTAATCAGAGCAAATTTATTACAGGCAAAGCACAGTTTGGAACCTTGGCACTTGTAACCGATGGTTTGCCCGCCTTTCGACCTGGTGGACAATCCAATGGAAAAAAAAGCTTGATACGCAGACACCTTAGCTTGCTTAGGCTTTGTTGCCATACCCTCCCCATTATCCCAAAAAACGAAGCCCCTCAGGTCGAGAAGCGGGAAATATAGGATTTCTGTGGCCTGTGCATCATAGGAGTTGGAGATAAGCTCCCGAATGATCTCGCAGGGGTCGTCCCGATTAACCGACAGCTCACGTAAGACATGCGCATAATCTATCAACGGCTGAAGTTTCATTTTTCCACCTTCCTCTAAACCGAGCGGAAAAGAGCCGAAGCTTTTTCGGGCCGTGTGGCTTAGGAAAGTACGTATTGCCTAAAGCGCCTTGGCCCAAAAGAGGGATGCGAGCAATATGCAGGTCCGCAAGTTCTGTTCTCTAGGAGCCAATTTTGGCCCCTGTGATTCATCACTTAAAACGAGCAGGCATACTGAGGAACAATATATAGTATCGAAAACGAGGGAATTTCTAAAGACTTTTTTGTTGTAATTTGCTCGCAATAACATTAAGCCAACGTTGGGGCGAACTGGCAAAAATGCCCAGGCCATAAACCTATGGGGGAGGGGCTGTCTCATGCCTAAGCCAAAGATTAGTGCGAAGGAGTTGATTGCTGATATCAGGGCCGGGATGGATGATCCGGCTCTCATGAAAAAATACGGCCTTTCCGCCCAGGGCCTTCAAAGCGCTTTTAAGAAGCTGGTCGAAGCAAAGGCAGTGAAGCAATCAGAACTTGACAACCGAGTGCCCTTGGCAGAAAGGACCGTCGATATCGTCTGGAAATGTCCGGCTTGCGGTAAGCCTCAAACGCAACAGGCCGATATATGCCCGAATTGCGGAGTTATCGAGGCAAAATTTAAGGCTAGTCAAGGACAACAGCCGGAAACGAGCAAAAACCCTGCGAACGGCGACAGGAACCGCCGTTATTCCAGCAGGAGTAATAGTCAAAAAATTGTTTGGATTCTGACGGGGGTTGCCGCCTTCATCATTATAGTTCTCGTTTTCTTTTTGACTAAGCACACCACAGTCCAACCGCAGCAATCGACGGAAGGCCAAATCAAGAGATCCGTGCAAGCTCAGAAAGAACTGGATCGAATTTATGAACCTATGAAAAGACAAATATCCCGGTTGGACAAGCAGTTAAGTACGGGAGTGACATACCAAGAGTACCGTCAAATGTGTAACGATTTTGCCGGGGCGCTGGGAGAATTGGAAACGGCGCTTCGGGGGAGAGGGCCAGAACTTATTGAGGTATTGAATGAGGTGAACGAGTCCCTTGCAGCAGCATCTAAATGGTGGCGTCTCGAAATGGACGGCGACGCCTGGCTATATGGACAGAAGAGAAAGGAAGATTGGAAGAAAGCCATGGAACAGCTTCAGGAAGCCTCTGAAATTATGCAAGCGGGAGCTCAGCCTGTCACTTCAACACCGTAATCAAAGCTGCCTTTGCGATTTAGCTACTTGTCCGCAAGGTCCGGCCCGCACGCTGTTTTCCACCTACAAAATCTGACCAAAAAGTTCAGAATTTAGGTGTCCATATTGGTGGCCAAAAGCGATTATTTCAGATGACAGCCGGTAGTCAAACGGACTTATTTCAATCAATTGAAAAAACTTTCGGCCTGCTCGGGCCGAAATTACCTTTTGTCTTTGGGGCTAGGGAATACGGTCGCTTCCGGTTTGCCTATTCCAAGGAGGGCGCTCCAGGACAGAAGACAAGGCTGACCGTTCAAATCACAACCACATCAGAGAGGGGCTTTTCGTATTTGGGAGTGCAGCAAGAGTGCAGCAAAAAGAAAAAAGGACTCGGACATTGTCCTGAATCCTTAATGATTTCTGGTGCGCCCTAAGAGATTCGAACTCCCGGCCTTCTGATCCGTAGTCAGACTCTCTATCCATCTGAGCTAAGGGCGCTCAAAAAGATGTGAAGTGATAGTATCTTTAGACACTCTGACCGATCTTGTCAACTTCCTGAAGAATAGGATTTTACCGCAAAGGTCGCAGAGAGCGCGGAGAAAACCTTAGAATCTGGGCGTAGCGCCAATGGAAGTTGTCGGGAAAACCTTTTTTGCAATCCCGCGTTCTGCGCGGGACCCGAACCCTTTCCCAAATCCCGCGAAACGCGGGACTAAACGGTTGACACAGCCTTCAGCACCTATACCCGTCTTCGTTCTCCGGTAGTGACCGGCGTCGCTGCCGGTCGATTACCCATGCATCCCGCGTATCCGCGGGAAGGCCGGTGCCTACCAATCAACGTGATTCGACACTTTGGGGATTGCTTCGTCATTTCATTCCTCGCAATGACATTGGGGTTGCCGCCAGCCATATAATCCCGCGTTCTGCGCGGGACTTGCCGGAAGGGGTGCGGGGCCACTCGGCGTGGGGCCATACTGCGCCGGAGATGCCTCTCCGTCGATCAACGTCGCTCCTGTTCGTGGCTCATTCTCGCCGTGAGCGAAGCACCTTCTTTTAAGAAGCGGGTTCCCCCGCATTCTTTTCCTCCCCTTCCCCTTCCCCTTTCTGGCAGGTTCCCGGTGGCCTTCTCAGCGCCTCTGCTGCTTCTTCAGTCGTCCAACCTAAAACATGCCCGTCCGCTCCAGCCCGAATGCGTTTTGGATGAGTTCCACCTGCGGCGGGGTGCTGAATTTCACGATTGCCACGTCGAATCTTGCGGGGACCGGCTGACGCACATGCTTTATCAAATAGACTTCCGCTGCCCGTATGACCCTCTCCTGTTTGCGCCGGCTAATCGTGTCAATTGGATTCACAGTAGCAGAAGAATGCCAGGACCTGACTTCCACAAAGACGAGATCTTCCCCGTTTTGCGCGATAATGTCGATCTCTCCTACCCTACAATTGAAATTGCGTGTGATAATGCGATAGCCATTCTTGGTGAGATGGTTGCAGGCTATCTGTTCGGCTTCATTGCCCTTTTCTCGCTTGCCGGTTAGTTTGAACATTGGTAAAGACCAGGAAATTCACGAGATCGCAGAGAAAAACAATTTTCTTTCATGGCAAGGAACCAAGCACAAAGCTGGGCCGCCGCAAGCGGCAACGGGAGCTGGAATGGACCGGCAAGATGCCGGTCCTACTCAATCCAGTGCTCTCTGCGTGCCCGGCGAACTCTGCGGTTTAGTGGTTGAGCATCTTCTCGTGCAACCGTCGAGCTTGCAGAGAAAAGGCTTCCAGCCTTGCTTCGATTATCTGCGGGAAAGCGTTCCCATCCGTTTCAATGGCCAGGAAAGGCAGTTTTCGATCTTTTCCCGATAGCACAGCGGAATGGCTAATCGGCCTGTCTCCATTGGAGCGTTGCAAAAGCTCCAATTTCTCGGTTGTTGTGAACTTCTCTGAGAGCACCGCTTCTGCGATCCTGCTGGGCATGCAACCGAACGGGCCGATGGAAATGATCCCGCACGCGGGATGCAGAATCTCATGTAGAGCGGCTCCCACCGTAAGAATGGCCTCCCCGGTGAGTTTCGGAGAGATGAACTTGTCACCGGCCTGTATCAGATCCTCCACTTTGATCACTTCGTTGAAAAAGAGACCGGATGGAGCGAAGAGATTCCTGATCTTTTTGTCGAAATATCTCTTCACGTAATAGCGAATCCAGAACGGGATATCGGTATTGTCTCCTTCGATACCGGACTTTATCAGCCAGTCCACGTACTTGACCCACTCGCTGGTCTGGGAGGTACGGACAATAAACCCGCGATCCGCCATCTTTTCGACCAATTTTTGCAAAGCAATAGGATCGTTACGAACGTAAATCTCGCCTATGAGAGATATCTTGGGGATTTCGTGATAAGGCATTTTCAGCGGGATCTGGGATAAGCGTTGCGCAGCGGATTGTATTTGCGACCGGATCCGTTTCCAGGACAGATGGATTACCGAAACCAATCCCTCCCATTCCTGGACGAATTTTTGCACGGCCGATTCTCGATCCTCCGCGGCCGCCAGAAGCGTTGACCAGATCTCATACATCACATCGCTGATTACGATCGCGCGCCAGGCAGGCAGCGTAAACCTATCGCCCAGTCCCATATAACCGTTGGCCGCATTGAGAGTCAGCACCGCAGCATCCGGAATGCGGTGGCGCTCGATCAAGCGTCGGGAGAACACGTTGTATTGGCCAAAACGGCACGGGCCTCCAGCTCCCGGCATAAAATAGGCCGATACTTCGCCTTCCGGTCGATCTTTCCAGAAATAATTCAGCATCGAGCCTACTGTCGTCTGAAGCGGCAGACATTCTTTACAAGTAGAATTGCCTCGACCTATCTTCAGCACTTCTTCGTCCGCGGGCGGTACCGCATAGGCTTTTATTCCCACTTTTTTGAATGTGTTCACAAGGGCGTCATGCGCGAAGCGGCCCATAGCCGGCACGATGATCCGCACATTCGGGTCCGTTAATGCGAGCTTACGACCATCTGCCGTCACCACAACGGGCTTTCCGTCAGCAATAGCGCATGTCGCGGCTCGGAAATCCTTAACAACGGCTTTAATGCGTTTCTTGCTCTCAAGCTCGCGGTAGTGCTGCACTATATCCAGGAAAGCTTCGATGCGTGTCTCAAGGCCAGCGTCTGCCGTGTGGCTGTCCAGCTCCAGGGTAAGTGATGGTTTGCGCCCCATCTCATCCCGGAAATATCCCACGATAAAAGAGTCCGGTCCGCACGAGAAGTTGCTTATATACGTACCGAAAAGTTGCGGGTGATTTTTCACCAGGCGTGCGCCCTTAAGAATCATCCGGCCCATGGACCAATACATAGTCGCTGCATCGTCCAGCGTCTGATTTTCGTACGGCAACATGTCAAAGGGGATTATGCGATGACCTCTTGACGCAAATTTTCCAGGGATACCCTTGTGCGCCTCTGCTACAAAAGAGTTATACGGCCTGCCGAAGAGCACCACAGCCATGGCTGAAGGATCCTGCTCAATTTCTTTCAGTACCTCAGCGCCCCTGGCTCGTAGCTCTTCCTTGAATGCCTTCTGCGCGGCCATACCGGCATTGAAGGCCCGCTTCCCATGAGCACGACCAAGGCCGAGTTCCTCTGCTACTTGCAGAAATTCTTCGATTTTTGGTTCAAATCCGCGGCTCAAATCCAGGTACGGAGTAATCGTCCTCTTGGCCTTTACGGCTTCGAAGGTGGTGGCCAGATAAAAGGCCTCGCCCTGTACAAAAACGCAGGTGCAAGTATTCTGGTTTTCCTCGTCCGTGGGGACACCCCTGATGTGCGGGAGGAATAAAATATTCGGGTCTTTTGTAATAAGATTTGAGATGAAGCCATGGGCTATCTCGGCAGGAAAACAAAATGCTGCTGCCTGCTGATCTTTCCCGGCGGAATCAACGCTGTCCGGCAGCACCACCCGATATCCCAGTTCGTTGAAAAACGCGTTGAAGAACGGGAAATACGTGTTCACTAAAAAAGAGCGATTCATGCCTATTGTGGGCCGCTTGTCCTCGGGATCATCCGGCGCGAGATCGCGGAATACAAGTCGTTCTCGATAATCCACCATATCCAAGGCTCGTTTGTCGAATTCCACGTGCCGAATCAAATTCACGTACCTGTTGCATGCCCCACCAAAAGGATAGGTTTCGCCTTCTATTTCTATTCTCGCGATTTCGCAACGCCGGTCGCATTTCTCTTTTCCGCCACCGCACACGAAGCTCTTCTTGTATGTGACTTCTCGGCCGGCAAGCCGATTGAGATCGAAAGAAGCCTCTTTCATGAGGCCGCGTTCAATCCGGCGCTCCACTTCCAACGCTACTCCGAACGCTCCCATGAGACCCGGCTCCGGAGGTACCACGATTTCCTTCCCTGTCAGAGCCGCCATAGCTGCCGGAATAGCTTCGTTATAGCAGACGCCTCCTTGCATGAAGACCTTCTTCCCGACAGGCCGATTGCCTTTCACACGGTTCGAATAATTCATGCAAATCGAATAGACCAGACCGCCTACTATGTCGGTTATCGGAATGCCTTCTTGCGCAGCGTTTTTGATATCGGATCCAATGAATGCCGCGCATTGATCGTTGAAATTCGGAGGATTTGTTCCCATGTAAGCCGATTTGCCGATATCCGTTACCTTGAGCCCAAGACTCTCTTTTGCGGATTCCTCGAGGAATGATCCGGTACCTGCGCTGCACGCCTCGTTCATGGCATAATCACTGGGAACCCCGTTGGTTATATAAGTATACTTCGCATCCTGACCACCTATCTCAAAGATCGTGTCCACTTCGGCATCGAAATGCACGGCAGCAGCCGCGTGAGCTATGATTTCATTGATCACGCCATCAGTCAGAGCGTGCAACCCGGCTATTTGCCTGCCCGAACCGGTCACTCCCAAACCGATAATTTCGATGGGCACTTTGATCTGTTCGGCAAGGCTTTGGTAAACGTTTCGGGAGGCGCCCACGGGATCGCCATCGGTGCGGAGATAATCTGCTGCCAAAATGGCTTTGTCCCGGAGCCGCATTATTACACCCTTGGTGGTAGTGGACCCGACGTCCAGCCCGAGAATCGTGCGATCACCCGGCTCAGCGGTCCCTTGCGGCCGCTCGTTGAAATGCACCATGTGCCGGAAGTCATTAAGCGGCTTGAGAAATTTGAACACGGAGCTTTTTTTCTTAAACACATGTTCAGGTCCGGTATATTGCGCGGTCGGATTGTCCAAAGCCCACAGGGCTGCTCCCAATGCCTCAAAATACGGGGCCTCTTTGGGTATATAGAGGTCTTCGATCTCTTTAGAGAGATAATGAATCATGGTCTTGTTGCGGGATGATCCACCGACCAGAACGACAGATTTCTTGGGGAGCTTCTTCAACAGTTCCACGACCTTGCTGGCCATCATCTTGGCCAAACCCGCCACAACGTGGCCTTTGGGAATCCCCTTATTCAAAGCATGTGTGCAATCGCTCTTGCAAAATACCGAGCATCTTCCTGAAACCTTGTGCGGTTCCTCAGAAATCGCCAGCTTGGCTACATCTTCCAGGGTCAAGTTCATCCTGCCGATCTGTTGCAGGAAGAATTCCCCGGTCCCGGAAGCGCATTTGTTGCCGGTCTGAATTCCCTGAATCTGAGCATCTTCATCCATATGATAAACAAGAAACGTTTCTCCGCCCGCGCTGACCACCACGCGATAGCGGTCGTTTTCCGGCAATATATGAGCGAACGCCCGCTCAACTGCCTCCGGCTCGGAGATGGTGGTAAGGTCGATGAAATTAATGAACTTGCGGCCGGTGACGGCCAATGGGATAGTTGCGATATCCGGAATGCCCGCTAATGCTTCGAGAAGAGTCTTTCTAGGACTGCCTTCATGAGTTATGTTCGAGGTCTCCACTACCTCGATTCCTTGCTCGTCTTTACGTAAACGAACCCAACTGAGCGTGGACGCTCCCAAACACATTCCCAGCGATTCCATAAACCACTCTCCTTCTCAAATTTGGACCAAAACCTACATTGTCCGGAATATAACTCCTAATGATCCGAGATGGAAGACCTGAGCGTCTCGACCATCCGGTCTCGCTGGGATTTCAGGGAAACCATTCTCCTGATTGACGTGGATTTGAAGACCAATGTGGCCATTCGCTTTAAGGCTCAAACGGTTTAAGCCGTATTTCAAGCGGTCAAAAGAGCAAATCTGAAATTGTCCGCGACAGAAACAGCTTGAATCAAGTAGGTTAGAATATTACTCCATCACCTTGTGGTCAATCAAAACCTCGCAGGAGTGGTTATCCTTCAGTTAGGAGATGAATAGATTTCTCATTATTGCGAGGAGGTGACGACGAAGCAATTCCCAAAGCGAGATTGCCACGGCCTGACGGCCTCGCAATGACAAATTGAGCCCTGCCATCACGATCACGTAACCCGAGACCTGTCATTGCGAGCGGAGCGAAGCAATCTCGCTTTGGGGATTACTTTCCCGCGCAACGCGGGATTTCACTCCTTGCAATTGTAAATCCACGCCCCTGACTGCCAGGTTACCGAGCAAGTCATCTTTACCTTGTCAACGGTTTGACGCTTTGATATCTCTCTCGGGCGCCACTCGGTTAATTATTCCTATGGTGGTCGAAATAGCATCGAGATATGATGTCGCACACAAAGTATCAACAAACATGAGTTATCAGTCCAATTTAGTAGATGTGGCCATTCCGGTTCCGGTCACTGGGCCTTTCACTTACACTGTTCCGGACGAATTCGCGGCCGCGATTGAGATCGGAAGGCGCATTCTGGTTCCTTTCAGGAACAAAATAGTTTCAGGTTTTGTGGTTGGTTCTCCCGAATCGGCTACGGCGCTGACAAATATTAAGCAAATCATTGACATACCTGATGAACCGCCTTACCTCACCCAAAATTTGTGGCGGTTTATATGCTGGATTGCAGAATACTACCTGCTCCCAACCGGACTTGTGCTGAGAACCGCTCTCCCGCCAGGTTCGAACAGGCGATCCCGACCGTGGGCTATCTTAACACCCGATGGAAGGAAGCGGATTTGGGACAGCGAATCTGAACTACCTGTACTTCCAGGGAAAATCCTGCGAACCGGCTATATGCCCCTCTCCGAGCTTGGCCAGGCATTGGATCAAAAACAGTTAGATGAGATAACAAAAACCGGATGGATACGTGTTGAGGAACGCATAGCACGACCCAGGATAAGTTTGAAAAGGAGAAGGCTGCCCGAACTTCTCGACCCCGCTGGTGCGATCAGTCCTGAACCCCGCAAGAGCTTTGAGCCTACTCCGGCACAACATGAAGCGATCAGCAAAATCAATGAGGCATCATCCAAAGGAGGATTTCATCCTTTTCTTCTCTTCGGCGTTACCGGTTCAGGTAAGACAGAGGTCTATTTGCGCGCAATTGAAAACAGCCTTCAACGAGGCGAACGAGCGCTTGTCCTGGTTCCAGAAATCGCTCTGACGCCGCAATTGGCGCGGCGTTTCCTAACTCGACTTGGTGCGGGTATTGGACTGTTCCACAGTGGACTAACTCGAGCCCAGAGGCTGGACGAGTGGCGGAGAATGCGTTCCGGAAAGATAAATGTGGTCATAGGTGCTCGCTCTGCTATTTTTGCGCCTCTTGAAAATTTGGGCCTGATAATTGTTGATGAAGAGCATGATCCTTCTTATAAGCAGGAAGACGGTTGTCCTTACAATGCTCGCGATATGGCCCTGGCGCGAGGAAACCTGGAAGGGAGCAGGGTCATACTGGGCAGCGCGACACCCTCATTTGAGACATATGTCAACGCACAATCCGGCAAAATCACTCGCCTGGATCTGCCTTCCCGCCCACATGGGGGCGGTCTGCCCACTGTAGAGTTGGTTGATCTAAAGGTCTCGAAGAGCAAGAAATACGGAGGCGCTTTTCTGACACCGGTTCTGACGGACGCTATCAAGAAAACCCTCGCTGCCAATGAGCAAGTGGTTCTTTTTCTCAACCGCCGAGGTTTTGACACGGTCACTCAATGCCGCTCATGTGGCCACGTATTCAAGTGTCCCAATTGTGATATCACTTTAACCCATCACAAGAGAGACAGAGCGCTCAGATGCCATCTTTGCGGCTTTTCACAAGTCGCCCCGCCGCTATGTCCGAACTGTTCGAGCGAAAAGGTTCTATTTGGAGGGGCCGGTACTGAAAAAGTTGTGGATGAGGTTTCGGCGTTGTTTCCGGAAGCGCGCGTAGAACGTCTTGATCGCGATTCGACTAAGCAAGCACATGAGTTGGAATCTATCCTAGAACGGTTCAGAAAAAAAGAAACTGATATACTTATTGGTACTCAAATGATCGTCAAAGGGCACGATTTTCCAGGAATCACGCTGGTGGGCGTCCTTTGTGGCGATTTGTCGCTGCACTTTCCTGATTTTCGAGCGGCCGAGCGGACATTTCAGATGCTCACTCAGGTCGCAGGACGTACAGGACGAGAAACCGGCTGCGGCCGTGTCATCCTCCAGACCTTCGATCCCAATCACCAGGCAATCCAATGTGCGGCTTCCCACGCATTCGAAGATTTTTTTCAAAGTGATTCCATACTTCGCCGAGAGTTGCTGTACCCCCCTTTCGGCCACTTAATTCTAATCAGAATTGAGGGTAACAGTCAGAAACGTGTGGAGAACAAAGCCATCGAAATCGGCAGAGCTGCACGCAAGCTGAAAAACCAGCACAGGGACGTAGTGATCCTGGGACCGGCCCCAGCCCCTAGAAAGAAGATTGTGGGGCGATTCCGGTGGCAAGTATTGTTTAAGGCAGGCACAAGAGCCGCCGTGAGGAGTTTCGTGAAAGAACTCATGGCAGAAGAGAAGATGAAGGCTCACGGTCTGAGAATCGTTATCGACGTCGACCCTATTGAATTAATGTAAATCAAAGTCACATCAGATGATTAAAGCGTGTGATAATATTATTGCTCGGCCAAGGTTCCCATTATTCAGAAAGTGGGCTAAACTTGCTATAGAGGGAGGGAATATCCGGAGGCAGTATGAAGAAACATGGACTCGTCATTATTACGACCGTGGCCTTGGTTCTGCTGGGTGTAATTATTATTTGGTGGTCTATTCATCAGAAAACAGCCCAAGAGCCACAAAATGATAATGTGAAAATTTTCACAGACGACAATTTTCAAGCCGAAGTCGTGGAAGCATCCAAAAGGTGGCCCATTTTAGTAGATTTTTATGCTGAATGGTGCTTTCCGTGTCGAATGTTGGATCCGGTACTTGAAGAAGTCGCCAGCGATTTGAAGGGCCGAGCCGTAATAGGTAAAATAAATACAGACAATAATCTCATTTCGCGACGTTTTGGCATCAATAAAATACCCGCAATTTTTATTATACGTGATGAAGAGATAAAGAATACCTTTTACGGAGTAGTTCCTAAAGAAACCATCTTGAAAGCACTCAAAGAAAACGGATCCTGAATTGGGGACTATCATAAGTTCTGACGCACTACAAGATCTCAAGATCATCATACGAGGCGCCGGCGAAATGGCCACCGGAACGGCGGTCCGGCTATACAGGTCCGGGTTCCGGAAGCTACTAATGACGGAGATCGAGCGTCCACTTGCCGTGAGGCGACTCGTAAGCTTCTGTGAAGCCATTTATGAAGGCCAATGCCAGGTTGAGAACGTCACCGCTGTTCGATTAGATGACCTTGCCAATGTTTCCCGTACATGGGAAAATGGCCGCATAGCTGTAATTGTCGATCCGCAAATAGCTTCTAGGGATGTGATTAAGCCTGATGTTGTCATAGATGCCACGCTTGCCAAAAAAAATCTTGGAACTTCAATTCGGGATGCTTCGCTCGTTATTGCTCTAGGACCCGGTTTTTTTGCAGGCAAGGATGCTCACTGGGTTATTGAAACAAACAGGGGACATAATCTAGGTCGCTTAATCCTTGAAGGCGCTGCTGACCCGGATACGGGAATCCCGGGACCGATCGGAGGTGAAACTGTCCGAAGAGTCATAAGGGCCCCCGAGAATGGGATATTTGAACCTGTAGTCCATATAGGCACTATGGTGGAAGAAGAACAAACTGTGGGGTATGTAGGCGCGGCACAGGTGAATGTAAGGTTGCGCGGTGTGCTTAGAGGCATTATCAGGCCCCGTACTCCGGTCACTCGGGGTCTGAAGATCGGTGACGTGGACCCGCGCGGGGATCCTGGTTATTGCAGCACGATCTCGGAAAAGGCGCGCGCAATTGGTGGAACAGTTCTCGAAGCAATCCTCATGAGATTCAACACGTGACACGGCCATCCCTGGTGGTGCATGCAATGAATAGCCTTGCAAAAATTCCACTATATATCCTCATGCTGCTTGTGCCTTGTGTTGCTCTTGCGTGGGAAGGAAAGGTCATTGCCATCGATCGCGCAGACCAGATTCAAGTCATGAAAGATATAGGCAAAATTGAGACGGTTCGGCTATACGGGATCGGCAGCCCGGGAGAGCCGCAACCTTTCGGGGAAACCGCGAGGTTATATACACACAAACGAATCTTGGGCAAAATTATCCGGGTGGACCCAATAATTACCGACCCATACCATCGAGTCATTGCGTGGGTTTATATAGACGGGGAATCGCTCAACAAGGAACTTCTGAGAAAAGGAATGGCTTGGTGGTACCGCAAGTATCTACCATTCGAAACTGAACTAGCTGAGTTGGAAGAACAGGCGCGCAAAGAAAAAATAGGGCTGTGGGCACATCCTTCTCCAATCCCGCCATGGGAATTTCACCCGCCGACTACACCTTCAAGCGGCCAAGGAGAAGAAAACATTAGGCTTGGAAAACCGGGCATGATAAGGCAGAGGCTCAAGGAAATGATTTCCGGTCCGGAAGACGATCAAAAAGAGAAACCTCGACAAGAATAGAATTGAAATAAGTCCTGCAAGTTTGATGTTATGGAAGTATGCTCCTGCTGAATGGCAATAGAGTTAATTTTACCAGGTCCTCTGGATCTTAACACAATCCGGTATAGTAATATCTCTGATTGGTACACATGACCTGCAGATCCGGATCAAATTAATAGGAGCGACTCAGTACAGCGGTCCACAGCCTCCGATTTCGATTCTTGTTGAAATTTGCTGGGTTTTAGAGTATAACTAATCGAATCCAGAATGAATTCTGCCTGGAGTCTTTTTTGTATTTTAGTTGAGGGTAGTCGAGGTGCAAACAAATATTAGGTGGGCCGCAACCACAGCCCTAATATACTCTTCAATAATTTTGACAGGCGATATCAATGTTAGGGCAGAGGGCATTGATTTAGGCCGCGATGTTCCTGATTCGGGCCTCTCGGCAACAATTAATGAGAATCCACAACAGTTGGCCAAGGGACCTAAAGGGGATTCGCAAGTAATCGTAAACCGGTCGGAAACTGCATTGGTTGATCCCAAGGGACAAACGGAAACAAGAGCAGTCACTCAATTACCAACTGTGATGCTTCCCGATACTGGTGAGTTCAACTTGCTGACACGTGATCCGCTCGATCAGCTGCAATTGGACAATATTAAACCGCTTTACACTTCTCCGGGCATTCCGGGTGAAGGAGTGTGGGAAACTTCGGGTTCTCCCAGAGATTCACTGGGTAAACCCATTATATATAAGACTTTCTACCGACCTAGTGTAGATTTTCCGAATGCGATCGTTTTCATGATGGTCTTAGATATGTCTAAGGCTTTTATGCAGTACTATGTCGGGAAACATGAACCCGGGGCGCCGCTGGCCCTCTCGGAAGTCGAATCAGAACTTCGACCTCGTATTCTTGCCATCACGAACGCTCTGTGGATGCAGCGGCATTCACGGGGGGCAGGAGCCATTTTCCGTGGTAAAGTAATTTACCCTATGGTGGATGGCATGGCTACTCTGATTGCTTACAAGGACGGATCGGTGGATATTAGAGAATGGAGTCCGGAAATACCACTCCAGGCTGTCCGCGATGCTCGGCAGCTTAAGCATCTCATTGTAAAAGACGGAATGGTTGTTCAATCAATTGCGAGAGGCACCCGTAAGGAAGATGCGGAAATTGGCCTGGGTTTCTTGCTCGGCGGCGGCGGCAAGAATCAGGATGGACAGCATTTCTGGTTCGTAGCTCACAGAAGCGCATTCGGAATACGGAAAGACGGGAATCTAGTCTTTGCTATTGGTCATCATATCGGGAGTAAGGATTTGGCGAAAGCTTTGGTGCTGGCCGGATGCGAACGCGGAATGCATGCCGACGCCAATCCTGACAATATAGTTGGCAATCTGTATATTCGTGATTCTTTCGGTAACTTGGTCAGGAAATTGAAACTTTCGCCGGAGCAATCCAAGTACACGCTTAACCGCTATGAAGACGGTTACACTAAGGATTTTTTTGCATTTTTTGCTAAAGGGACAGCCACTTCGACAGGACATGCGGCGACCCGCACAGATACTCTCGGTAGGCGACATCCATAATCTCATGAGAAAATTGTACATCAAAATAATGATGCCGTTGGTTTTGTGCCTTTGTCCGCTCATAGTTGCAGTGGGTTGGACCAAAGAATCGCCCCAAAACGCCGAAGCTCATGCTTCCGATTTGACAATGCAGGCTGTTGCAAAGGCTAATAAAGGAGAGTTTGAGCCCGCTATGGCTCTCTTTGAAAAAAGCCTTAAATTATCCGGTCGGTATGCGCCGGCTTTATTTAATCGAGGCAAGCTGTTCTTGTTGCAAGGCCGACTGGATCGCGCAGTCCAAGATTTGGATCAGACCATCAAATTGGAGCCTGGACTGGCTGAGGCCTATGTCGCCAGAGCCTTGGTTTATCGCCTGCAGGGTGATTTTTCCAAGGCGCATAAGGATTTGAACAAGGCTATAAATCTTGACTCCTCTGATACAACGGCTCTTATCAACCGCGCAGCTCTGTTCTTTGATATCGGTGAGCACGATCAAGCATTACAAGATCTCGACCGCATTATTCAAATCAATCCCCGGATGATCAAAGCTTTGGGTAATCGAGCTTACATTACCGAGCAGTTGGGTCGTTATGATGACGCGATTAAGGATTTGACTGACATTCTGGCCCAAGATCCGGATAATTTAATGGCCGTAAAGCATCTTGGATATATTCACAGACAAAAAGGCGAGCCGACGAAAGCACTGCGATGGTTTCGTATGGCCTTGAAATTGGAACCTAGTAATGCAGGTCGCAAGCGCCTCGACGAAGAAATAGTTAACCTCCAAATTAGAATTAAGAATAACTAACACCAAGGCGTCAATCGTACCTAAGGAAAACCGCGCCTGTGATCAGCTCACTGTCGCGGTTTTCTTTTATTTTCGCTTGACTGATGGATCAACCGAATCTAAAGTGAGATCAAATTCTGAAGAAAAAGTATGGCTTTATAGGCAGGCTTTCCCAGCACCTTGGAAAGTGTCCAATTATTGGGTTTTCTTGGTCGGTTCCGTATCAAAGGGGCAATCCGGGGCCTCTTGTAGAAACGCTGATCGAACCAATTGGATTCCGGGGTCAATATGCGCAAAAGGAGGATAATAAGTGAAATCGCTCGTTTGTTTAAAGCAGGTTCCGGATACGGAAACCCAGATTAAAGTCAATCCGCAAGGAACCGGCATCGTGGCTGAGGGAATAAAGTACATCATTAATCCCTATGATGAGTACAGTGTGGAAGAAGGTCTCCGCCTCAAAGAAAAATTCAAAGAGGGCGAAGTGGTGATACTTGGTCTCGGCCCCGATCGCATAACTGAAGCTATCCGCACCGGATTAGCTATGGGGGCGGACAGAGGCGTTCACATTGCTGATGAATCATTAGCACAAGCAGATCCATGCGCTATCGCGCAGACATTGGCCGCAGCGGCTAAGACGATCGAGTATGACGTGATCTTCTGCGGACACCGTGCCATTGACGACGACTTTGCCGCAGCCGGCGCGATGCTTGCGGAGTTCTTGCAGATCCCGCAGGTGACGCTCGTCACCAAAATCGAAGTGGCTGCGGATAAGAAAAGCGCAATCGTGGAAAGGGACATCGAGGGAGGCAAAGAAACAGTTGAAGTTCCACTTCCTTGCGTTGTAACCTCTCAAAAAGGCCTGAATGAGCCCCGATACGCGTCATTGCCCGGCATTATGAAAGCCAAGAAGAAGCCTATCGACAAGAAGTCTCTTTCGGATCTGGGCCTCAGCCTGGATCCTAAGCTCGAATCCCGGTCGTACTCGATGCCGCCCGAACGCAAGGCCGGTACGAAATATGAGGGAATGGAGCCGGAGGAGGCAGCAAAAGTGGTGGTTCAAGCACTGCGTGTTGAAGCAAAAATAATCTAGTCCGTCCAGGACGATAGGAATTCTTCACCTTGGGAGGTTAATAATATGTCAAAAGTTATGATATACGGCGAAATTAAAGCCGGAAAGCTCAAGAAAACGGCTCTAGAATTGGCGAGCGAGGGTCGCAAATTGGCTGATCGTCTCGGCGGAGATCTTACGGCTGTGCTTCTTGGGCCTCAAGCAGAATCTTTCGCTCCGGATCTGGCTCGCTGCGGAGCAGATACCGTCTGCGCAGTCGAAGCTCCGGAACTGGAAAGTTATAACTCCGAGTACTTTGCGCAGGCATTGGCTCATGTAATCGGAGAAAAGAAGCCGGAGATAGTCCTTATAAGTCATACTATGCAAGGCAAGGATCTAGCCCCGCGGACCGCCGCAAAGCTCGGCGTCGCAACCATCTCGGACTGCGTTTCGTTCGAACTGGATGGCTCAAAACTCGTCGCGAAGCGGCCTATGTTTGCGGGCAAGTGCTACGCCGATTGGCTGGCATTAGGATCTCCGCAGATAGCTACTGCGCGGCCGAATGTTCTCGAGGTCGTTGAAAACGCAAAAGAGGGGAAACTCGAGAAGATTTCTTTTTCGGTTGATAAAAGCCGTCCCACGTATGCCACAAAAGAACTTAATCTTGACACAAGCGGCAAGGTAGATCTGACCGAAGCGGAAATTATAGTTTCCGGGGGCCGCGGCATGGGTGGACCGGACTATTCACTAATCGAGGCGACAGCCGCTATTTTCGGAACCAGGGCTACAGTCGGCGCATCAAGAGCAGCTGTAGATGCCGGCTGGCGACCTCATGCCGATCAGGTCGGCCAGACGGGAAAAACGGTCACCCCCAACCTGTACATAGCATGTGGAATTTCCGGCTCAATACAGCACCTTGCCGGGATGGGTTCGTCAAAGGTGATCGTTGCCATTAACAAGGATACTGAAGCGCCGATTTTTACCAAAGCGGATTATGGTATTGTCGGGGACCTTTTCAAGATAGTACCCGAATTGAATAAGGAATTAAAGGCACTATTGGCTGAGTGATACCGCCGGATTTCATTTGAGACTGAGATCAGCAGCCCCGCAGTTATAGCGGTGGGAAATTGTCATTGCGAGCGACGCGAAGCAATC
>JBKQRG010000407.1:0-10573 GCA_052144015.1 Desulfomonilaceae bacterium | reverse complement strand
CAACTGGTTTGCGGGATGCTGTCTTATTTAGAGGAACTGAAGTATGACCCTGTGAAAATTGAGAAGTGGGATAAGTATTGGGACGTTAAAAGACCCGATCTACGGTACAATGATAACCCACCCGATGCAGCAGATCTAGACCCGAAATGGTTGCAGAAAGAATGGGATGCCATAAAGAACATAGATCCAAAAAAACATATGGAAAAAATGGTCGAGTTATCTGGTTTATTGAGGGCTTTAGGTGATTATCTTCCTGATTTATTGGGGCCTGCTTTGTGGAAGAAGGTAAGTGGAGGTGACGAAGATCCTGAATAGCGCGCGTGCGCCAGATCACTCAAACGATGGTCACGAATTTTGCGACGGTCGTTGGGGCAGGCATCGCCCTTCTACTTTGGTGCTTCAGCGTATGTTCAGGCTTGATCGAAGACTGCGCGATCAGATCGCAACACGAAAGATGACCAGAGGTCCCCAGACTGGGAATTCGAGAGATCGTGCAACAATCGGGCAGCAGGAGCGGGATTCCGCCTACTGCTGAAAAATGGATAGCAGTTATTGCTCATTGTTGTCCAGATTTTTCAGAAGGCTCGCCGGAATTGGTCTGGGTTTTGTCGTCAGAAGAGGCTTTGGAGTGGTGAAATGTATCGAACGAATTTCCCGTGCTGCACCGAACCCCAGCCTAGTGGTTGGAGAGGTCGCCCAGAGAGTCCCTCAATGGATGAGCCTTTCTTCACTGGGACTTAATTCCCAAAAGAGCGATTTTCCCTTGAATCATGTTACAGACGAGACTAAGATAGCGAACTACCAGCAAAAAAGGTTAAATAAAGTTGGAAGCGGGTTATGCCACCACGAGTCCGCATTGCAAACATTCACTCCCCTTCTTGAGGGCCGATCAAACCACTGTTTGAGTCGCTACCACTAAGTCCTTACAATATCGGGAGAGGAGGATTCATGGGTTTGTTCGACAAACTGCTCACCCCGGACGGGACACATTGGTCAGGCAACCGCGTGTTCTGGAAAATTGACCCTGATACCGGAGAGTTGGTGGAAGCAACAGCCGATGAGTTTGCCGTCGATGGCCAGGGCGATGAAGTGGCTGAACAGGCATCATCCGTTTCTGTCGATGGCCCGAAGCCCGATATTAAGGTTGCAACAGTAGCTAAAATTCTTGGCTGCTCACCCAAAACGGTTCACAGACTCTGTAATGAAGGGCGATTGTCGTTTCATTGGGTCGGCAAGAGGAGAAAGTTCCGAATCACGGACCTTGAAGAGTTTTGGGTCGATCAGAGACAAAATGCTACGTACCGGGAAAGGCTACGGAGGAAGTTGGCGGCGGCCCGTTTGTCCAAGTCAGAGCAGACCAATGCCAATAAAGGCAGCCGGGCAAGGAAGGCAGTGTCCTCCGAAGAGTCCAAAGAATTGACGGTGGAAGAGATTAGAGCACTATGTCGGCGGTAGAGAAACGAGGAAAAAACGCGGACTGGTCCGCGAGATTACGCGTATTTGGTAAGCAGATCCGGGTATCTATCCCGGCTCTTTCGGAAAGCGAGGCAAGACGCGTCAGGCGTGATTTGGTCTTGGCCTTCAAAGTGGATGAATTTTCGCAGCTAGAAACAATTGGCAGGTCCGTTGCCAGAAATATCTTCAGGAAATCTGGTTACGAGTTGCCCCCAGAGCTTGAAGAGAGATCCCTGAAAGAAGAGCTGACAGTCTGGAAGGCTGCTGAGGTATTCTTGAATTATCCAAAGATTCGTAACAGCAAAGGACTTGAACGACACATCTACGCTCTGAAGAACATAATGAATGTTTGGGGCAAGGACAGAATCGTCAAGGACTTGT
This sequence comes from Desulfomonilaceae bacterium, assembly GCA_052144015.1. Taxonomy (GTDB): domain Bacteria; phylum Desulfobacterota; class Desulfomonilia; order Desulfomonilales; family Desulfomonilaceae; genus DATJPW01. The sequence goes on along the minus strand of JBKQRG010000407.1, from coordinate 8,737 downwards.
GGGTGGGTGACATTTACGAATATATGGAAAAGCGCAGCCAGGCAGGTATGACTAACGGGACAATTAACCGGGAAATATCCACTCTCTCAAAATTCTTCCGGGTGCTCTGTGAGCTGAAAGAGATCGATCAGAATCCCGTAAAGTACGTGGACAGGCTCAGCGAAAAGTCTGGCGAAAGGGTTGTTTACATCTCTTGGAAGCATTTTCAGGAAATTGAAGGAAGAAGTCCCGACTGGTTTCGCCCTATTGTGCAGATCATCTACTGGGCAGGGATGCGAGTAGGTGAGGCACTCAACTTGGCTTCCGGCCACATCAATCTCGGCAGAAGGATGTTCTTTTTGGGGCCGGAGGATACGAAAGAGGATGACAAGAAAAAGGTTCCTATCCATCGGGAACTGCTCCCGGTCATACAATCCTTGCTTGAAAGGAAGCCGGATACTACGGACAGGGTAATCCTTATCAAAGACGTGAGGGGGATCAGGCCCCCTTCAGAAGAGAGCCTGAAGAACCCGTGGAGGCGTATCGTGGACACCACTGAAGGGCTTACCCCAAGGCCTCGGTTGACCGACCTGCGCCATACCTGGCGGCGCAACGCCTTCAAGAGCGAGATTCCCGATAGAATATCCGAATCCATATTCGGCCACTGGAATGCTGAGGTGCCTGTGGGCAGGAGATATGGGCGATGGATGGAGGACGATGATCTCCTGGAGGCAATAGACAAGCTTACTGTTGACCACGGTGAGACACATATATGGGTATCCCCCAAACCCCAGCCGGTGCCGTCATCTGTGACCAATTTGTGACCACTGCCTTAACGCAGAAAGAAAAAGGTCACCCTAATAGATGACCTAACTACTTGAAATCATTGTGGTAGGCGGGAGAGGATTTGAACCTCCGACCCCTGCCGTGTGAAGGCAGTTTAAACCCTAATCATATTAGCACTCTAATCGAAACCCCCAATGATTTCAATCCATGCGGATCTCATTTAGTCCGTTTGGATCCGTTTCAGTCCGAAAAAAGGGTAACAAAAAGGAAACAAGATTTCTTCCGGGATGGTGCTTCGCCGTGAGAGGGGAATGACATAGTTTTTTCTGGATTCTTCAAAGGAGCTATTGCATCTGTTTTTAAGCACTTACTGAATTTTGCCTGTGAGCTTTTTCCACCCTGAACAACGATTTTCCAAATGAAAAACTCACAAGAGGGCTCACAAAATTTGTCGGATGAACGTGATCAAAAGATCGCCCGGCAGTGATGTTTCAGAGAAGAGTAAAGGTTGTAAGGCACATGATTGGGGGACAGGCCAGAACCGCTGTCCCAAAAAAAGGCAGGACCAGAGCACCTAAGCTCTGATCCCGCAAGTGCAGTGAATTAAATGCTGTGCTAACCAGCTAGTGTCCTGCCGAGCGAAGTCTTGCCCCTACTTCTTACTGTGGTCGGTCTCTTGGTGGGTCGGCAAAGGATCACTGCCCCGATCAACACAGCTGCCGAAATCCAAAATGAAGGTTCGTAAGAACCTGTAACATCTTTGATGTGTCCGGCTCTAAGCGGCATCACGAATCCTGACCCATTGATAACTAACAACAATGCAGTCTTGTGGTCTCTCCCAAAGCCCAAGAGAGGCAAAACCATCGTCACGTTGATGAAGAAGGCTCGTAGTTTCTTCTTCACCATACCTCTCTATCCTTCCCCCGGTCAAACCCAATTACGTTTGTCCGCTTACCAGAACACAGCTTGGTTATTATGCCTCCAAAGGAAACTCCGGAAAAAAACCAAAAGATTCGGCGCTTTTTCGCTTTGATAGGTCCAGTGAATAAAAAAATAAATTGAACCAGCGACCCCTGCATCCCGAATGCTTACAACCAGCTAATTCCAGAGCTGTCTTGCTGAGATTCTCCTGAAAAATCAACAACCATTGAAAACCGTCGATGGTCATCAGTTTTCATAAGGGGACCCAAAGGGGCCAAAAAAGTGCCAAAAGATTTCCAATGAGCCCGTCTCTGTTCACTCCCAATCTTCGCTTCCGATGGACACCAAATGGACACCAAAATCGACCCCTTCCAAGGAACGCCCCGAATACGGGATCATCCACAGTATCGTGGGGGTTCGTCATTTCTGCCTCGTACTGTTACCGTGCCGTAACAGTTGGGCCACGCGGCTCATCGACAGGTCCTAAACCTTCATCATTGACTATTTTGAAGTCGTAGCAAGGTTGACTAGGATTTTGGATGGATTTAGCTTCACTGCAAAACCATGGAACAAGAGGGGGCTGTGTCACATGGAGCCGAAGATTACCAACGAAATAGTTGAGGACTGTTTGGATTGCAGCTACAAGGCGTTTCTGAAAATCAAAGGAGTAACTGGAAGAAAGACCGAATATGAGCTGCTGTCCATGGAATTGAGACATGAATACAGAAGAAAGGGATTGGACTCGTTGGTCGGTAAGTACAAGACCGCACAGATCCTTCCCGACTTGCATGAAGCCTACTTGAGCGAGAAGAAATGCGACAAACTGATTCTTGACGTTGCGGTCGAAGATGGCCCATTCTCACTTCACCTAGATGCGGTGGTATTAGTTTCACAGTCAGACTTCTCCGATCCCCTCCTTCTTCCGGTGCTATTTTATCATGGCGACACCATCCACAGGAAACAGAAGTTGATTCTGGCGATAGCAAGCGTGATCGTCAGCAAAGGAGTTCCTAACGAATTGAAAACAGGGCTACTTGTTTATGCAAATCCTGTGAAGACCATGACTTTAAAACTGGAAAGATACTGGCACGAGGCACATGAGACGATTGATCAAGTTCTTCGCTGTTACTCAGGCGTGCGACCAGACTGCATATTGAATAGTCACTGTCGCATCTGTGAGTTCGAGCATCTTTGCAGAGCTGAAGCCACAGAAAAGGATGATCTGAGCCTTCTGAAGCGGATGAACGAAAACGAAATACTTAGGCTGAACAGTAAGGGGATCTTCACCGTCAATCAATTGTCGTTTACGTTTCGCCACAGAAAGCGCGGCAAAAGAGTGAAAAAAGAGGATTGGCCCCACTCTTTTCCACTGCAAGCATTGGCCATAAAGGAAAAAAGGGTCTACGTCCTTCAGAAGCCGGTCATGCCTTGCGCCAAATCCCGAGTATTCATAGACATGGAGGGCAATGAGTCCGGCACGTTCATCTATCTCATCGGGATTCTCATCGAGCGCCAGGAAAAAGAAGAAGCCTACTCATTGTGGGCCAATTCTCCGCTAGAACAGGAAACAATCATCGCCAAGTTTATTAAGATACTCAGTGGACTAGATGACTATCACGTCTTTTACTATGGGAGTTATGAAGACCGAGTAATCAAGCGCTGGCTCCAATCATTGGATGCCAATCATGGCTTGGATAGGATCGTGGCTCGGTCGTCAAATCTGCTCTCATTCATCTATGCTAGGATTTACTTCCCAACGTATTCTAACGAACTCAAGGACATCGGGGCATTCTTAGGATGCGAGTGGTCTCATCCTGGTGCATCTGGAATCCAAGCTCTCGTATGGAGGACAAAATGGGAAACGAGCTGGAGCAAGGAAGTCAAAGAGAAGTTGATACAATACAACCTGGAAGACTGCAAGGCATTGCAGACCACGACCCGCTTCTTGTATGAGATTCCGAAGGGTAAAGATCAGGCCTCCGATAACAAGTCCAGCGCTGTTGAATGGGTTGAAGAGTCTTCAGAAGATCAATGGCGACACAATTGGGGCACGAGTCAAAGTGCCATTCCCGATTTCGACTGGGTCAATAAATGTGCTTACTTCGACTACCAGAGAGAGAAGATCTACGTCAGAACGAATCCAAGTTTCAAGATGGTCCTTGCCAGAAAACGTAAGAAACCAAGAAGATCGTATAGAGTCAATAAGACGGTTAAGGTAAGGGCCAATAGATGCCCCTATTGTAAGAATACCACGCTACTCCGGGATCCTGATAACTTGCGTAGCAGAGTCTGTCTTGATCTCCGATTCTTCCAAGGAGGTGTCAAGAGATGGATCACCAAGTTCGTCTCTGCTCAGCATTATTGTCTCAACTGCTTCAGAAGCTTTGTGCCGCCCACTTTCAAAGCACCCGACAGGCATGGGCATGGTCTTATTTCATGGTTAGTCAATGAATATGTTGCTAACCGGGTCACTTTTGAAAACCTAGAAGGAACTGCTCAGAATTGTTTCGGTTTGCCAATACGTTTCACCAAACTACATGAGTTGAAGTCAATCGCCGCTGATTATTACCGGGTGACGCGCGACCAAATACTTCAAAGGATACTCCACGGTGACTTAATTCATGCTGATGAGACTAAAGTCCAGTTGCTTAAGGAAAATGGGTACATCTGGGTACTAGCGAACATGGAAGAAGTGGTATACATTTACAGACCGGACAGGACTGCGGACTTTCTGCACGATTTACTGATAGATTTCTCTGGGGTGCTAATATCTGATTTCTTCACCGGATACGATTCTCTCGATTGTCTCCAACAGAAATGCCTCGTGCATTTGATCAGGGATTTCAATGACGACTTGTTGAAACATCGCCACGACGAGGAATTGAAACAGTTAGCGAAGCTATTTGGAGACCTCCTAAAGACTATAGTCACGACAATAGACCGGTTCGGGTTGAAGAAGAGAAATCTGAACAAACACCGCAGGGATGTGGAACGCTTCTATCTAGAAATTCAACGAAACAAACAGAGATCCTCGCTTGTAACAGATAAGTATCTCAAGCGTCTGCAAAAATATCGTACCAAACTCTTTGAGTTCCTCAACCACGACGGTATCCCGTGGAATAATAATAACGCTGAACGGGCGATAAAGCCGTTTGCCAAATACCGGCGACTTGTTAAAGGGAGAATCTCTGAAAAGGGGCTCGAAGATTATCTCGTTCTGTTAAGTATTTATCAGACATGTGAGTACAAGGAGATTGGATTCCTGGATTTCTTGCTGTCAGAAAAGAGAGACATCAATGAGTTTGAGCAAGCACAGAGAGGTAAGAGGAAACCCAGGTCAGGGAAAAAGCAACGTAGTTCAAAGAGAACAGGTACAAAAGATACGAAGCTATATGAATTTCTGGAGAGAAATGGGGTCACGAGAGACGTCATCGAGGGGTTTGCAAAGAGGAGAAAGACAAACGCCAGAAAGGACGAAATAGATACTTATCCCAAGGAAGTGCAACAGGTGATTCGTATTGTGGTGGCAATGGAGCAAGGCGTCATTAGCACAGCCGAAGCCCGGAGTCTTACTCAGTTGGCACGGTTTCGGATAAAGAAATGAAATGATTTGCGGACACACAGAATTCACCGCTTGTCCAAATCCAGACGATCACTTTGCAACTGCCCCTATCACCCTGTCCCCGTGGTGATACGCCGCGTTTCTCGCACAACTGTTACGGCGCCGTAACAGTTGGCCTACTTGGCCCAAGTATATATCGACTACGTTGTCCCCGAATGAACCAACTTGTCATGTGAATTTCTTGTCGCGAAGGTTACGGCGCGACAACTACCGCTACGTCGCGGTAGTACAGAACCGACTATTCGGAGTCATGTAGAAACACTATCTGCGGCTTCTTTTCTCAGGAATCCTACTCTTCGCATAGGAGGAGTGCACGCCGTACGTACGGCGGACAAAACGCGGGCAAACGAGGTCGAAAAACAAAAAGGCCAGGTAACCGCCTGACCTAACTCCTTGTTATTATGGTCGGGACGACTGGATTTGAAACAGCGCCCCCTGCATCCCGAAAGTACTGACAACCGTAACAAAATCAGCCGATTGGCTCTGAGCCTTGCGAATATCTCCTCCTTTTTGTCCATTTCCATCCATTTCGAGGAATCCTGTGTGACAGATTTGTGACAGATTTTTTACTACCGGATGAGACTTTGTTCAAGAAGTTCTCGCTTCAACCACTTGTTGTAGGATACAGGTATTTCTGGACCAGCAGTGGAAGATCTTTTCGCCAGTGATACTTTGGCTGAGAGGGGCCTACTATGAAAACATGGTCCTGTACAGTCTGTTTTAAGTCCGCGGTCTCTTCAATACCGGCTGCTTGGAGAGATCTTTGGTAATGTGGATGGCTTAGGAGATCCTCGATGACCGAGTAATGATCTTCGTTTACAGTGGAGCCATCACGTTCCGGCGGGTCAGCCTTCCTGAAAACGTCCATTCCGGGTTCAGGGTTATTGTACCCGCTGGCGGTGGTTGCAAGGTAGCAGCTCTGTTTCTCCAATTCCTTGAGCGGTTTCGGCAGTTCTTCGAGGATAGCAGGCTCCCCACTATGCTCGACTTTTGCGAACCAGTCCTCTTTGGGTATGAAGACCACGCTCTTTTCTTTTGATACATATTCGACCGCAAACCTAAGGCGATGCAGATCATCCATCGCAATACCCCCGTGAAGACAGTGCATTAGAGTAGTGAATGGGTTTTATTCCTGCATTCACCATTGACTGAGAAGTCAGAGATCGGTAAACTACAGTCCATAAGCCAGCAACTTTCATTTCTAACGATTCTTCCGTTGCGCCCGCGTCGAACAAAAAGCCCTTACGTTAGAGATGGTTTCTAGAAATCATCCGGGAGGTCTCTTTCTCGGCGAGAAACTTGAGAAAATCCTGATCCCGATAATTGCCAGCCTCTACTTCCTCCTCAAATTGATTCCATGCTACCCACATGTACTCATTTCGTATGGGATTTCTCCTCTCCAAGGGTATTCTCGACTTTGATTTCATTATTCTTAGAAAGCTCGGACGCAAGCGCGTCTTCCAATCGAGGTCTCGTGTAGCAATCAGGGATCGTCGTGGATCTGTAACATGTTCATATGCCTCAACTACCGACAGATCCACGCGACGATGGGCAAGGAAGCGCTTTGCTTGAGCCGAAATTGAATCGAGATTTGTTTCATCGGAATAATAAACATTTTCAAGAGCGTTAAGCCACTGCAATTCGTTAAGTTTAATCGCTTCAGCGTCCGCAAGATCTTCGCAGAAATCACATCCGTTCTTGCCCACCCGGTATACACTCGAATCGTAGAGGAAAAGCATAGACTGGGGTGAAATCGGGAAGAATATCTGAAGACCGTGTGATGCCAATCCGGTGCAACTCGCAGCCTGGAAATTCTCCATATACTGGTTGTAGCGGACAACCGGACTATCGGAAGTGATGAATCCTTCTTTTGTTTTATTGACGACGATCTTCATTTTTAAGTCGAACCCAAGGGGCCACGTCGTAGCCGTGGCATACAAAGGAAGGGCTGTTGGAATCTTCTCAACTATTTTCCAATGCTGAAGGGCTGCACTCAGCTCTTTGTTGTCTCGAAGAATCGTCCTCCACATTTTGTTGGTCATTTCGTTTTGTTGTTCACCAGCACGCTTCGTTCTGTTGTCTTGAGACAAAATGTAAAAGAATAATACAAGATACTCCTCCGACATTTTCGGCGGAAGTTCCTTGCTATCCTCTATACATCTAACGGTTCTGGCTACGGCATCCTCAAGTTTCTCGAATGCGTTTTCCTGTTTCAGGTCCTTCCCGTAATAATATTCCTCATAACACTGGTCCTTGATCGGGACGGCAGGAATCGGCTTCTGTTGATTAACGTTGAACAGATTGATCTTGTCTCCCCCGTCGATTGAGAATTTCTTCAAATACCATTTCGGAACATAATGCTGCTTTTTCTTTTCTGCCATGAGGTCCCTGGCCACTCCGTAAAGATTATCGAGCAATTTAAATTTTACACCACAACATGTTGTATGTCAATCTCGATGTTACCACTATATTAAGTAGAGCTTGAAGAAGACCTCAAAAATACAAGACCAAATATAGAATTTAATTTGTGTACGAATACTGGCAACTTACTTGTGATGTGGGTATGTTAGGCTGGTAATACCAGTGGGAATCGGACCCCTGTCTCCGCTGTGACAGCGCAAAACAGGGCATTTCCAAGGGTTTTTAATCATTGACGAAAATCGAGAAACTCCAGTATTTTTAATCCCTTTCGTGTTGTTTGGTTATGTTTAATTTCTTCTGGTTTTTTGTCAAGGGGGTACAAAAGGGGTACAATGCCATAAAGCATTACTTTAGGATTGGGATGTGTTAAACCTCCCGCGTGGCAGACCCTGTGCCCACCAAATCTCTATGAGCCGGTTGCTTCAGAACCTCAGTTTTTCAATCCATATGATCTGTGTCGAAGAAAGAACAGTCCATTTCAATCTAGAGAAACAGGGACGAATTTTTGCTCCTTCATGACCGAGGAATTCCGCCGGGCAAGAGTCTCTTTGAATCAAAATAAGCATTGACAATTAGCAGTCCCCCATTATCCTTAAGGGTTGTGATAGCGTAATCACAGACAAGGGCCTCGATATGCCACCTTACGACGAATTCAAACGCCTGAGAAATAGACTTCGCAACTTCTATCCTGAGGAATTAATTCCTCTTTGCATTAACCTATTGAGACGTAACGAGTCCAGAGACGATGACCTCGGATTTGCTCCGCCTTGGACATTTATGCTGCTGATTAAATGGACTTTAATGCATGGGGAGTTTATCTCTCCTGAACGTCGTCATCTGACTGACAAGGACTGGAATGACCTACGGTTGATCTGGGAGGACCTTCAGAGATCAATCGAGATGCAGCAGGTTAGACGGACCGAATGCGATTGGTTTCTATTTTTCCGGAAACTAGCTTACCAGCAGTTTTGCTATCAGTGGGAACTAACGGCTTCTCAGGTCGGTCGG
>JBKQRG010000406.1:0-4117 GCA_052144015.1 Desulfomonilaceae bacterium | reverse complement strand
AACGCTGATCGAACAGGTAATCTGGATACAGAACCGAAACCATCGGGCCTACCTGTCGCATAGAAAAAGGTGCATGCTTGAAGTCTTGGATGTGCCATAAGTCACGTTGTAGGGCTAGTACCTCCCTAAAATAGATTACGATTAAATCGAATCCCATCCTTCAATTCCTGCTTTAAACCTCCAGCCAGATCCTAAGGCATTGCCGTTTGCGGCGGACAATGCAGCTTAAGTAACTTTTCAGTTACAAGCAGCCAAAGATTGTCATTGGGAGGAGGGAAGCAATCTCTACTCTCATGCGAGGCTGGCAAAACCCGAGATTGCTTCATCGTTGCGAGGCCAGTCTTGGCTCTTCGCCCTGAAAGGTGAGTCAAGAGCAGACCTGGCCCCTTCTCTTTCTTCCAATGAGACCTTTCTCCCTCAAGGTAAATACACACCCCACGTGCAGTAACCGGGATACTCTAATTTACCTGTGACCAGATTAATTCTTTTAGGCGCCAACGCCTGATCAATTTTGTCATAGACCGCAAAAGTGAGGCCTCCAAGCACTAGTCTATCGATGGGATCAGAACTATTCTGAACTATTGGGCCAAGGCGAATATACCGCCCGCAGTCGCCTTTGTAAGATTCTGACATCTCTAAGACAACAGAATCATCGAAAGTGGCCAGAATGACGAAATTATGAGTACCAAGTCGTTCAAGTGATAGTGAGTTTTTCTTAACCTCAAGGTCCCCATAAACTGCCTCTGCCATCCGGCTAGATGCTCTCCATTTTCCGAGAAATTGTTCGGGTACAGTGAGCAACAGTTTTTCCAGCAGCCAGAGTCGATTGTAATACTCTTTCTCCAGGCAGATGCTGTCTGTGCATAGATTACGCACGTCACGGAGCCACTTTTCGTGTTCCCGTTTGAGGCCTTGCGGATCAGGGGTCAAGCGCAGAGCTTCTTCATAAACTCTAGACAGCTTCTCATCGAATTGCGAGAGACCTTGTTCAGCGCAGATGAGCTTCTCAACCGGCGTTGTGGCCTTGTTGCAGTCAAAGCTAGCAGCCAGGCAGATACCAGGCAATAATAAGAACACGGTAATCAGACGGGAGATCGATTGTCTCAAAGCAGAGCATGATGAAGACAAAGTCACAATCGAAACAAACAATATTCTGTTCATGCTGCTCTCCTTATAGTCTTGCGTAAAATAGGGACAGAACTCATTTATTAGTTCCTGGAGACTCTTCTTCTCATATTGTCATTTGCTTTCGCTTTACACATCTCATTATCCGCAAACTCTTGCGCGGCATATGTTAGAGCGGGAAAAGGGGACACTCTACTTTTTTGCCTCGGTTCGTGGGCGTCCGCGGGGTCGCAGCCTGAATTCTGGAAGCTCGTGCGGTTCTGGGCATAGCATAATGGTACCATTAAAGCCGGTCGGGAAGCCGGCAAACGTTAACAAAAAAGAAGAATGTCCGCTTTTTCCCCTATCAATCATGAAAGCTAGTTGCGAGACAGGACACTAGTCTTTCGCACCGTGGGCACGGAGAATCTCCGCAATTTCTTTGCGACCCTTCTGCTGGGCAATCTTCAAGGCTGTCCTGCCAATAGCCCTTTTGGTCACGTCAGCGCCTTTCTCAAAGAGTAATCTCACTACTTCCAAGTTATTGTTCTCAACAGCGTCAATCAGGGCGGTCCGGCCATCGGCACTCTCTGCATTGACATCTGCACCCAGGGCGATGACGGCTTGTACCATGTCCAAATGTCCTCCTCTAGTAGCGGCCATCAAGGATGTGCGTCCATCCAGCGTCTTCATATTTACGTTTGCCCCATTCTTGATAAGCTCCTGAAAGAGTTGTGGAGTTCCGGGTACACCATACCTAATCTTTTAAGCGGGAGACCACCACGATCACAGTGCGGCCATCGGGACAGCCACACGGAGCGATAGCCTCCGGGTCACTCTCGTTCCATCCCGTAGGGGCAATCGATGGCAGCAGACCATCGTTCGCTTGACACCGATGAGTTCATCAGCCACTTTGAGGAAATGCCAAGTCGGGTGCCCGAAGAAAAGGCGCGGGGCCAAAGAGGAAAGACGGGCGCAATTAGGTATGGTGTACCCGGAATTCCGCGGCGGCTATTCTTGGCTTGTGCAATGTGAACCTTCCTTCCCGCTGTCTCGTCTCATAAGGGTATGTTGTCCGATTCTCACGGTGAAAGTCGTGGATAACGGCGCCAGTATTTGCCCGCGATCCGTATGGACGGAAGTAACTTTAAGTTTCATTAAGATCTATTTTGTGGCTCCGTGGGCCCTCAGGAGCGCTTCAATTTTGCTGCGTTGTCGCAGTTGTGCAATATCGAGTGCGGTTCGGCAGTCGTCACCTTTTATACTTACGTTCGCGCCCTTTTTGAGAAGCAATTTCACAACTTCAAAGTGGCCTTCGCTTACCGCCATCATTAAAGCAGTCTGATCGTTGCTGTGTTTTGCATTAAGATCAACGGCTTTTTTCAGGAGGAGCTTCACCACTTCCGGATGGCCTTTTCTCGCACTCGCCATCAAAGCGGTTTCACCATCCTCGTCCTTTGCATTGGCATCAGCGCCCTTGTCCAGCAGTAGTTTCACCACATCGAAATGTCCCAGTGCAGCGGCCCCCACCAACGCAGTACGGACATTTACGCCCTTTGCGTTGACGTCAGAGCCATTGTTTAATCTGCGCTGAACTTCCGGCATGTCCGGCAGACAGGCTGCGGCGATGAATGTCATTTCAGCCCCATGCTTTTTAAGCAGCGCCGCTATGTCCTTGTGCCCCGCTCGAGCCGCCCAGTCCAGTGCGTTCCAGCCGTGTGTATCTTTCGCATTAACATCGGCTCCCCGATCCAGAAGCTCCATCACAATAAACAGATAGAAGAGTTGTCCTAGCCCAGTTCTTCCCTCTACTAATGTGGTAATAAAGCCAAAGAGCTATCCGCAAAATTAATGGAACTAGAAGACCGCCATATCCAATCCATTCAGGAGTTCGAAAATGGAGTGCTGCAATCATCATTATAGAATTAATGAGATAATAGTCGGTTAGACCGGGAGCCCCAAAACTCAACCATGTAACGATTACTATTGTGACACTGATTCCTAGACTGATGTATAGCATGTAAAGGGCGACAGAAATTTTGGCCGGTCTCTTAAGAGTCGTATTTGCTTCCATTTCTCTTCCTATTTACTAAATGGGGCATGCGACTTGAACAGACTGGTTTGTGATCTTGCGAATGCTTCGAGCTTTCATTGAAATCTCCGGTTCATGTCTTCTCCGAGTTCTCGGCGCTCTCTGCGGTAAATCTGTTAAGACTTTCACCGCTGAGATCGCCGAGCCCGCCGAGAAAACCGTTTCTTATGCTCTTGGACAAAAGAGAAATATGAATATTTTTGTTCTCTGCCTTCTCTGCGTCCTCTGCGGTGAAAATAGTTTTCTTCAATGGATCGGGGTCTCCTGTCTAAGACCCTCATGCATTTTCGATGACTGTAGACTCGACCTTGGGTCCCCTCAGACCGGGGGGAGTTACATTGAAAAGCTAACTTATTGATATTCCTACTAACCCCTTAGAAGGATGCCCAGTATGAGAAATACCAATTGTCCAGGTCAAGAAGCAATTACACGATGCCTCACGTTGTACTAAAACCTAACTAATTCTTAACTGTAACGAATGCCCAAACTCGGTTCCATTAAACCTCCAACTGGATCTAAGGCATTGCGGATTGCGGCGGACAATGCAGCTAACCCTGCAGGTACTGGCAGCCAAAGAGTGTGTTAGCGACCCCCGTTGAAAAAACGGGGGAAGCAACCTCACAAAGCTTCGGAGATTGCCACGGCCTGACGGCCTCGCAATGACAAGTTGGGACCTGTGGTAGGACCAAACCCGAGATTGCTTTCCCGCGCAACGCGGGATTCCTCGCAATGACACGTTGTGGGGTTATTGTGGGGTCAGGTCATTCATCCGGAGGTCGTGCTCGATGCCCTCTTTAGTCAGAAGTTCGCGATGATTTTATTGTGAGTTGTAGTGATGTCGGGGCATTAGGGCGTTTTGGGGCCGGATATGTAGCCACTAAAGTGGTATCTTTTTGCTTGACTTCCGTTTCAGTCTGTGTA